>NZ_PSVN01000049.1:0-1402 GCF_002932235.1 Rathayibacter sp. AY1E3 | reverse complement strand
TGAGCGACGCCCTCGCCCTGCACTCCTTCGCGGTCTCCCCCCGCTGACCGCTGCCCCGTTCCCCCGCTCTCCCCGCTCCCGCCGGCGCAGCCGCGGCCCGTGCCCCGCGCCGTCGCAGGCGCCGGCGCCCACCGCACCCTCAGCGGAGACCACCCGCCCTCCCGCGACAGCGAAGTGCCGAGCCGCATCCGTGCACGCTCGCCCTCAGGGCCGAGCCACGTCAGCGCACGCTCGCCCGCAGGGCCGAGCTGACCGCCGAATCGCGTTCCAGCGATTCGCCGTAGCGGTACGCTCCCCGCTCCACGGCACGCCCCCACCTCGTACAGCCGACCGTAGAGCGGATGACGACGAAGGAGGAATCCGCTCCATCGAGCACCGCCGAGCTCACCGCCGAATCGCGTTCCAGCGATTCGCCGTAGCGGTACGCTCCCCGCTCCACGAAACGCGCCCCTCGGAAAGCCGACCGCGGAGCGGATGACGACGAAGGAGGAATCCGCTCAATCCAAGAGCAGCGCCGGTTCCTCCAGCACGCTGGCGACGTCGGCGACGAAGCGGCTGACCACGTCGCCGTCGACGACGCGGTGGTCGAAGGAGCCGCCGACCGTGGTGACGAAGCGGGGGCGGACCTCGCCGTCGACGACCCAGGGCTTCTGCTTGATCGTGCCGAGGGCGATGATCGCGACTTCGCCGGGGTTGAGGATCGGGGTGCCCGTGTCCATCCCGAAGACGCCGATGTTGGTGATGGTGATGGTGCCGTTCTGCATGTCGGCGGCGGTGGTCTTGCCGTCGCGGGCGTCGAGGGTGAGCTTCTCGAGGGCCTGGGCCAGTTCGAGGAGGCTCATCGACTGGGCGTCCTTGACGTTGGGGACGAGCAGTCCGCGCGGGGTGGCCGCGGCGATGCCGAGGTTGACGTAGTGGCGGACGACGATCTCGGTGTCGGTCCAGGCGGAGTTGACGGTGGGGTTGCGGCGGACGGCCCAGATGATGGCCTTGGCCATGATGAGCAGCGGCGAGACCTTGACGCCGGCGAAGTCGGGCGAGTTCTTGAGGCGCTTGACGAACTCCATGGTGCGGGTCGCGTCGACGTCGACGAAGACGCTGACGTGGGGCGCGGTGAACGCGCTCGTCGACATCGCGGCGGCGATCGCCTTGCGGACGCCGCGCACGGGGATGCGCTCCTCGCGGTCGTCGCCCCAGGCGGGGGTCTGGATGTTGCGGAAGACGCTGGCCTGGGAGGCGTGGCGGATGACGTCGTCGCGGGTGACCTCGCCGGCGAGGCCGGTGGCCTGCACCTCGAGGAGGTCGACGTCGAGGTCCTTCGCGAGCTTGCGGATCGGCGGCTTCGCGATGACGGGGAGCGCGGCGGCGGCCGGCACGGAGGCGGGCCGGGCCGGGGCCGTCG
>NZ_PSVN01000048.1:0-1882 GCF_002932235.1 Rathayibacter sp. AY1E3 | reverse complement strand
CTCTCTCCCGGCCCCCCGCATCCTCTTCTCCCGCCCGCACTCCGCACGACAGGAACGAGCACCCATGACGCTGTCCACTCCTCAGACCGCCTACGCCTCCGCCAAGCTCCAGGGCACCGGAGTGGGACGCGGGCTGGCCCTCGGGCCGGTCCTGCGCATGCCGGAGCCGCTGCCCGAGCCCGAGGACACCGCCAGCACCCGCAGCGTCGCCCAGGAGGAGGAGCGCGCCGTCTCGTCGCTCTCCGCCACCGCCGCGACGATCCGCCACCGCGGCGAGCGAGCCGGCGGCTCGGCGAAGGACGTCCTCGACGCCCAGGCCCTGATGGCCGAGGACCCGTCCCTCGCGGACGACGTCAAGGCGCGGATCGCCGGGGGCAAGACCGCGGAGCGCGCCGTGCACGAGGCCTTCGCCGGCTTCCGCGACCTGCTCGTGGCGATGGGCGGCTACATGGCCGAGCGCGCGACCGACCTCGACGACGTCTCGCAGCGCGTCGTGGCGCACCTGCGCGGCGTCGCCGCTCCCGGCGTCCCCGAGTCGGACGAGCCGTTCGTGCTCGTCGCCCGCGACCTCGCTCCGGCCGACACGGCGCTGCTCGACCTCGAGAAGGTCCTCGGTCTGATCACCAGCGACGGCGGACCGACCTCGCACACGGCGATCCTCGCCCGGGAGAAGTCGATCACCGCCATCGTCGGCACCACCGGCGCCCTCGACCTGCGGGACGGCCAGCTCGTCATCCTCGACGCCACCTCCGGCGTCGTGACGGTGAACCCCTCGGACGCCGAGATCGGCGCCGCGAAGTCCTCGATCGCCGAGCGCGCCGAGATGCTCGCCGCACCGGTCGTCCCCGGCGCGCTGGCAGACGGCCACGCCGTGCCGCTGCTCGCGAACCTCGGCTCGGCCGACGGCGCTGCGAACGCGGTCGAGCTCGGCGCCGAGGGAGTGGGGCTGTTCCGCACCGAGTTCCTCTTCCTCGACGCGAAGGAGGCGCCCTCGGTCGCCGAGCAGGCGGAGCAGTACACGCGCCTACTCGCTGCGTTCCCCGGCCGCAAGGTCGTCGTCCGCGCGCTCGACGCCGGCGCCGACAAGCCGCTGAGCTTCCTCAACGACGACCACGAGGAGAACCCGGCCCTCGGTCTCCGCGGACTGCGCGCCCTCCGCGCCAGCGAGCAGATCCTCCGCGACCAGCTCACCGCCCTCGCCCAGGCCGACGCCGCCACCGACGCCGACCTCTGGGTCATGGCGCCGATGGTCGCGACCGTGGACGAGACCCGCTACTTCACCTCGATGGCGCGGGAGCTCGGCATCCGCACCGCCGGAGTGATGGTGGAGGTCCCCTCCTCCGCCCTGCTCGCCGACCGCATCCTCGGAGTCGCGGACTTCGCCTCGATCGGCACCAACGACCTGACCCAGTACACGCTCGCCGCCGACCGCATGCTCGGCACGGTCTCGGCGTTCCAGGACCCGTGGCACCCGGCCGTGCTCCGCCTCGTCGGCGAGGTCGGCCGCGCGGGAGCGGCGCTGGGCAAGCCCGTCGGGATCTGCGGAGAAGCCGCCGCCGACCCGCTGCTCGCCGTGGTCCTCGTCGGCCTCGGCGCCACCACCCTCTCGATGTCGCCGTCGGCTCTCGCCGACGTCCGCGCCGAGCTGGCCGAGCACACCCTCGAGGACGCCAAGCGGTATGCGGAGCTCGCTCTCGCCGCCGACAGCGCCGCCGACGCCCGCTCCGCGGTCACCGAGGCGATCGCCGCCTCCTGATCCCGGATCACCAGCCCCACCCCCCTGCACCACCCCGCCACTCGGGAGCTGGGACGCCTCAGGAGCGTCCCAGCTCCCGAGTGGCGGGGTGGTGCAGGGGGGTGGGGCTGGTGATCCGGGATCAGG
>NZ_PSVN01000047.1:0-2081 GCF_002932235.1 Rathayibacter sp. AY1E3 | reverse complement strand
GTTGCCGATGTACTCGGCGGCGGTCGCCGCGAGGAGCGCCTGGTGCGCGGCCTCGTCGCGGAGGGTCTGCGCGGTGTGCTCGAACTGGGCCGGGTCGTGGGTGGCGACCTCGATCAGGTTCGCGCGGGCGTCGGAGTCGTCCTCGAACTCCAACAGCACCGCCGCCTGGTCCAGGGTCAGCTCGTGCTCGTGCAGAACGGACGTGACGGTCGCGGACTCCGCGACCGCAAGGCCCTTCTTCACCGCGTCGGTCTTGGTGCCGGTGCGCTTGGCGATCGCTGCAGCGGACACGCCCTCAAACGCGAGCTGCGCCCACGCGGCGGTGCGGTCCGCGACGCTCAGCTCGGCGCGCTGGTCGTTCTCGATGATCTGCTGAACGATCCGATCCGCGGTTGTCTCGTCGCCCTCCACGACGTAGACCGGGATCGTGGGCACTCCGGCCTCGCGGGCGGCGAGGGTGCGGCGCTGTCCGGCGCGGACGATGACGTTGCCGTGCTCGTCGCGGCGGGCGAGGACCGGGGTGATGACGCCGTTCTCGCGGATCGACGCGATGAAGTCCTTCGTCAGCGGGGCGCTGGTGCGGACGTTCTGCTCGATCACGAGGACGGTCGGGTCGATGTGCTGAACGGTCCCGGTTCCGGTGGTGATAGTCACGATGGTTTCTCCTTGATCGGTGTGCGATCATTGAGGCGACAAGTCCCGTGGTTCTAACCCAACTACGGGGCTTTTGTCGTCTTCCTGATCGTTTTTCTTTGCCTCTCCGGCGGGATGAAATCAATTGAGTGGAGTCGGCGGAGTGACGGCTCTCTCGGGCGAAATAAGCCCGCAGGGCGCGTCCGAGAGAGACGGCACGTAGCCGACGGAGCGAGATAGATTGAAACCGCGGAGAGGTGAAGAAAACGGGTAATCCGGCCGCGTAGCGGCTCCCGCCGGCGGTGCTCCGTCACCGCTGCGCGTGCGCAGCTCGCGCCCCCGGAACGGGGAAGACCGGGGAGTGTGAGGGGGTCGCCCCTCACGGGCCGGCCCGGAAGGCCGGCCCGCGCCGCGCGGCTACCGGTCGGCGGGCTCGGAGCAGTTGGCGCAGTCGCACGGCCCGCTGGGGTTCTCCGTCCGCTCGACGGCCGCGATCTGCGCGGCCTGCTCCGCCGGGGAGAGCGCCTGCCACCCCTCATCCGCGCGCCGGTTCAGCTCGATGCGTGCCGCACGCTCGTCCAGCGTCTCCGGGGTCGGGGTGAGGAAAGCGGCCAGTGCCGCGCCGGTGTCCTGCTTGTCGGCGGGGGTGAGGAACGCGATCAGCGCGGCGGCGTAGGCGGTGCCGTCGTCGGTGACGGGGAATCCGCCCGGAGCTCCTTCGCCGGGAAGAGTGAGCGTGTTGCGGATGTGCGCGAGGATTTCGGCGTCCGTGGCGGTCGCGTCGTCGTCAGACTCGGCGCGGCGGGTGTCGAGGATGAGGGCCAGCTGTTCGGCCGTGGCGCGGCCGGTGTCGGTGCGGGTCATGGTGTGGTCCTCTCAGCGGTTCAGGAACGGGGCGACGCGGCGGATCGCTGCGCGGCGGGCGTGGGCGACGCAGTGACGGAACGAACCGCTGGTGATGCCGTGCAGCTGGTCGGAGTGCCACGCCTCCCAGACGCCGGACGTGCGGCGGGTGACGTGCACCGAGGGCGTCGTCTGGGGGTCGGTGCCCACGACACGGATATCGACCGCGCGGGTGTTGGCAAGGGTGAGGTAGGTCTTCGCGGTGGTCTGCAAGTCGGTGGTGATCTGCATGGTGTGGGTGCTCCCTCTGGCTGATCGTTTTTCTTTGCCTCTCCGGCGGGGAAAACCGTTTGAGTGGAGGCGGCGCAGTGACGCCGATAGCGGGCGAAATAAGCCCGCAGGGCGCGTCCGCTATCGGTGGCACGGAGCCGGTGGAGCGAAATAGGTTGAAACCGCGGAGAGGTGAAGAAAACAGGTGGAACGGGCCGCATCGCGGCCTCCGACCCGCGGTGCTCCGTCGCCGCTGCGCGAGTGCAGCTCGCGCCCCGGAACGGGACACCGGGGAGCGTGAGGGGGTCGCCCCTCACGGGCCGGCGCCGCCGGCC
>NZ_PSVN01000046.1:0-2147 GCF_002932235.1 Rathayibacter sp. AY1E3 | reverse complement strand
GTTCTCGTGTTTCCATGAGCATCATGGTCCGGCACGTCGGTGAACACGCCATGAATCAGAACGTTCAGCACTCCACGATCATGTGTTCCGTAAGGGGATCGTTGAGCGGCAGAGGGGGCGCTGCGCTATGTCGTCGCTCGGTCTTCCGGCGACTCGGTGATGAGCTCCTGCTTGCGTTCGGCTCTGAGCGCGACGACGGTTCCCGCGAGAGCGAGTGCGGCGGCTGCGGTGAAGAGGGCGGTGGCGTCCCACCTGTAGTGACGGATGGTGATGCCTGGTGAGGTCTCGCTGGCTGCGTAGGTGCAGGACAGGCCGAGCGGGTAGAGGATCTTCTCGCCCGACACGCGGCTGGAGTAGAGATCGATCCCGTCGGGGTACTCGCTCTTCTGGCACTGCACGGCGCCCGGTTCCCAGCCGGTCTGAACCCAGCCGATCGTGTGTGTGAGAAGGGCGACTGGGGTCCCGACCACCATCGCGAGGATGCCGAGCGTCTTCGCGGTCCGCAGTTCCAACCCGTCAGAGTAGGGCGGACACCACCCACCACGCGCGTCCCGCAAGGGGATCGGTCAGCGCTTCACTTGGGTTCGGCTGAGTAGGTGCGTGCCGCCCAGCTTGGCCAGTAACTCTCGGCCGCGTCTAGGTCGATGCCGCGAAGACGGATGAGGCAGACGTCCTGGTCGCTGCGGGTAACTACCCAGAGGCTATGGGGCCGGCCGTGAGCTCGCTTCGGGATCCAGGCCAGCACCTCGTCAAGGTCGGTTTCTGAAAGCTCCCACTCTTGGTTCGACGTGCCGTCTTCGGACCAGAAGTGGACGCGGTACGTCGGACCGTCGACCTGCAAGGTTTGGTCGCGCGGATCGTGCAGCTCTGCTTTCATGCGCCCACTGTAACTATCGGGGTGCTCGAGGCTGGCCCGTATGGGGATTGATCACCGGGTCGTCACGCGGTGCGGCCGAGCATCGCAGCGGACGCTGCGGCGCAGTTCTGCGGGCGACGCGCTCGATCGTGTCTTCAGAGCATGGCGGCCTACCGAGGCGACTGCTTCAGAGGACTTGTCCGTCACCTATGGCTTTGGGGCCTTCAACGATAGTGAAGGCCGCTCCGGCGCTGAGGGAGCTGTAGTCGATGTCGTACAGAAGCTGAAGGGTCACTTCGCTCGTCTCGCCGGGATCGACTTCAGTAGCCTCGCTGCTGCGCACGATCACGCCGAGATGCGTTCCGTCGCCGCCGACGACGACGACATGAGGTCGGTACCTTCCGTCGAGACCGATGGGCGCCTTTCGGCCGCCGTCGCTGGTTGGACGGAGACGGATCCTCGCGCGAACCGTTCTCGCGTCTGATTGCGGTGGTGTCACCGGCTGACCACTATGCCTACTGTTCGATGCATGGACTGATCATCGCAGCCGCGCTTCGCGTCCCGGATTGGGATCGTTCAGCGCTTCGGTCGCAGGGGCAGGCCGGTCCGCCCAGTAGGCGAAGGATTCCGATCCTGGGCCCGCGTCAGGAGGCGTCGCTGTCTCTAGTCGAGGCGTCGATCGAGTCGAGGGTGACAACCATGACGGGCTGTATCGACCGCGTTTGAACTGCTCGAGCGTCTTCCACTGCTCGAGCGTCTTCCACTGCGCTGCGGACGAGCGTGAAATGGACAGACCCTGATGCGAAGTCGGCTTCGGGGTCGACAGAGATTGGCGACGACTGAAGCGACAGGACGGCTTGAGCCGCACGGCCCGCCGAGAGTCGAACCATTCGGGGGAGCAGCCCGTCGATCAGGAACAATCCTTGTGCGACCACCTGCTCCCGCCACGATACGTTGGCGGCCGGAAGGTTCGAGCGTAAGTGGATGCTATTCACCCACCACTCCACTCCCCAAGCATCGGACGGCGGAGCCGTCCGGAGGCGAGAGGCGGCGTAGGCCCGAAGTACAACCGAGTCACCTGAACGAGTGAACCCGCGTTCGATGAGCGGTCGGAGCGTGGGATCGTCGTTCAACCAGCGCTCCACGGCTCAACTCTGTCACGCAGTGACGTTGCGCATCGTCCCGTAAGGGAATCGACTGGCGGGCTATTCCTCGATCGGTTCAGCGCCCTCGAGCGGAGTCAGCGTCGCCCAGAATCCGTTCCCGGAACTGAGGTACAGGCGGAGGGGCT
>NZ_PSVN01000045.1:0-4233 GCF_002932235.1 Rathayibacter sp. AY1E3 | reverse complement strand
TGCGTGCAGTGCACCATGACCTACCGGGTGCTCGAGAAGAAGGGCATCGAGTACACCACCGTCGACATCACCACCAACCCCGCAGCGCTCGCGTACGTCACGGAGGAGCTGGGCTACTCCGCCGCCCCCGTGGTCGTCGCGAGCGACCAGGACCACTGGTCGGGGTTCCGCCCCGACCTCATCGAGAAGCACGCCGCATGACCGGCCCGAACATCACCGGCGACGACTACCGGGCCGGGTACCTCGCCGGACAAGCCGACCGGCAAGGCGAAGTCGACTGGCTGGAGAACGAGGCCGACCGGCTCTACCGCCTCGCCTACGGCGACGAGCGCCGCGTCCAGGACCTCACCGTCACACGCGCCGAGCTCGAACAGCGCAGAGCGCTGTCCGAGCCGCCGGTCGAGGTCACCCGCCGCGACGCTCTGGCGTCCTGGGGCATCGAGACACCCCCCACCGATACCCCCGCGGCCGAGGCCGCGAACGAGAACCCGTCGACGCCGACGGGACCCACCAACCGCACGAGCAGGAGTCTCAATGACGACGTCAAGGCGTCCCGACTGTCTTCTCCGTGGCGCGAGGCCCACGATCACCCGGTCGACGGTGAGCGTTGGAACCGTCCGGCGGCGCGCCTGGGATAACGATCAGTTCAGTTAGCTGACGGCGGCCTTCGGGAGTCAGTGTCGCATCGAGTGTGTCACGATGCGTTGCTCACGACGTCGCCGGGCTCTATGGCGAGGAGCGATCTTGCGCGTTTTCGCACGACGAGAATGGCGGCAAGCCGGTTGGCTCCGAAGGACAGCAGGATCAACCCAGTGGCTCCTGCCAAGTTCGCTCCGAGCGCGGAGGCCAGGTAGAACGATCCGACCCTGATCATGATGAAGAGACCCCACAACCAGACCCCAGGGGTACTGAGCTTGTATTGGAGCTGCGCGTTGGTCGTCCTGAACCGAGTGACCAGACCCATGATCGTTCCGGTCACGGTGACTAGGGCGAGTTCGCCGATGATGATCCAGTCCGCTTCGACCCAGCGGAAGCCGCCCCATAGTTCAACAGCGAGGTAGACGAGCCCAGCTCCGATGATCATTACGGGCAGTCGCAACATCCGATGCAGCTGCGTAGAGCGCCAGATGAACTGGCGGATTATGAGGATGATGATCCCCGCCGCGATGATGACGTCGTCCAGAATTTGGTTCGCCGCGCCCCAGTTCCACTGCATCGGTCCGCTCCATTTCGATCACAAGTGATGGATCGACAGTATCACTAGTGATTGAATGAGTACATGCGCGCGTCAGAACTTCACCGTCTTGCCCGCACCCTCCGCGAGATCGCACTTGAGGCGACCGGGAATGTGGGCGCGAACCGCGTCAACGCAGGTCAGCTCGCTGTCTTCGAAGACGTCGCGCGGCACCCGGGGGCATCGATCCGAGAGGTCACGGACCGAACCGGGCTGGCGCAGAGCCTCGTGTCGCGGATCATCCACGCCGCCGCTGCCGCAGGCGCACTGTCCGTCACGACCGACGATCGAGACCGCCGCAGGGTTCAGGTCGAGCTCAGTAGCACCACACGCGCAGCGATACTCCAACGGGCCGACGAACCACTCGGATCAGCACTCACCAACTTCACACCGCACCTGACCGATCAGGAGCGCGCCGCGCTTGAACAGCACTTGGCTGCCGCCGCCGAACTCCTCTCGCGAGGCGCCCGTGTGAACTGATGAGCCTCACGTCAACCGCCGTAGGGCGAGCCTCTGTTCGCGATCCCGGAAGGAACGACACTGACGACTTGCTCGAGTCTGGAGATGGGCAATGGAGGGTAGGTCGCGAGCCGGGTCGTCCGGCGGCGCGTCGCCGATCTACGCAGCGCGAATCGGAGGTGCTTCGCTGAATGTGCGATTGTCTCGGAGTGGCGCCCAGAGCACGCTCACACGTCGTCGAGAGAGAGCAAGAAGCGCCTGCGTGTGCTTGTACCCTTCGCCGCGTTTCTTGAGATAGAAGACGCGGTTCGGTCCTTCGCGGATAACGGAGGTCTGCGCTGAGAGGTAGAGCGAGCGGCGCAGATGTCGGTTGTACCGCTTCGGCCGGTGCATGTTCCCGGTCCGGCGTCCGGAGTCGCGCGGAACGGGTATCAGCCCGGCCGCTGCGGCGAGGTGGCCGTCGTCGGCGTAGTTGTCGAGTGGCCCGGCTGCGGCGAGGAATTCGGCTCCGAGGATCGGACCCATCCCGGGCATCGATTCGATGATCTCGGCCTGCGGGTGCGCGTGGAACATCGTGGTGATCTGGTTCTCCAGCGTTCGGAGACGCTTGTCGAGGGCGAGGATCTGCGTTGCGATGTCGGCGATGATCTGCGCCGCGATCGTCTCGTTCCCGATTTGCGTCTGTTGTCCGCTCGCGGCCTCGAGAGCAGCCTCCGCGACCGCCGGAGCGCCTTGCACGCCGCGGCGAGCCAGCCACTTCGTCAGGCGCACCTGCCCCATCCGGCGAAGCGCGGTGGGCGTCTGGTAGCCGGTGAGGAGGGTGAGAGCGCCCTTGTGTTTGGCGTAGTCGAACGCGCGGTCGAGGCGGGGGAAGATGCCGGTCAGGACGTCGCGGAGCCGGTTGAGCATGCGGACGCGATCAGCGACGAGATCGCCGCGATGTGCGATCAGGAGCTTGAGGTCGGCAATGATCTCGACCGGCAGCCTGATTGGGGTCAGGTCGTGCCGGTGCCGCGCCGTCTCGGCGATCACGTAGGCGTCGCGGGCGTCCGTCTTCGCTTCGCCTCGGTATGCGCCGGCCATCCGGTTGACGATCCGTCCGGGGACGTACAGCGCGGACTGTCCGTGGCTTGCGAGCAGCGCGAGAAGCAGCGCAGACGTGGTGCCGACGATATCGACTGCCCAGGTGAAGTTCTCGCCGAGAGTAAGCACTTCGGCGAGCGGGTCGAGGATCGCACTTTCGTCGTTGCTGACCTTGCGCGACCAGAGCATCGCGCCCTGGTCGTCGATCGCTGTCACCCAGTGATGCGCCTTTCCTGCATCGATGCCCACCCAGATGTGAGCTTGTCGATCGTGCAACCCGTCCTCCTCAGTCGTGATCTGCCTCGTGTAAGCCCGAGGAGCACCCAACCGTCATCTCCGTAAACAGCGACCGAAACGCACATCTCAATTAGCGGCCAGGGGCACCCCAGAGGACCGGACGGCCACTCCTGCTGAGCCACACGATCGGCGACGACAGATAAGCCACATCCGGCCCCCTCGGGCCGCCACCAAACTTACGGAGACGACAGATGAGCACCAGGACCATCACCGGCAACCTCGCCGCCGACCCCGAGGCCGTGCAGGCGGGCCGCGTGCAGATCGTGAAGCTGCGCGTCATCGAGAACACCGGCGAATACCGCGCGGGGGAGTGGACCCCGCACGACGCCCCGACCACGCACTACGTGGAAGCGAAGTTCGAACTCGGCGAGCACGTGCTCGCCTCCCTCCACAAGGGAGACGCCGTGATCGTCGTCGGCTACGAGCGCACCGTCGCCTGGGGAGAAGGAGAGAACCGCCGCACCGGCCGCGTCCTCGAAGCCGACGCCATCGGCCCCAACCTCACCCGCGCGACCGCCGTCGTCACCACAACCACCCAACGCGCACCCCGCCGCAGCGCCGCCTCCGCGGCTGAGTAGGACTCGGTCCTCCGAGATACTCCGCCATCCGCCGCAGAGTTCGCCGTTCTACGGCCTATATTCGCGGTTCTCCGTAGAGGACGGAGGCGGTCCGGGGTTGGGCTGCTGGAAGCTGCCCACGCCCAGAGCGGCGAGTCCCGCGGACACCGCCGCGCCCAGAAGGCGGAAGACGATCACGAATGCCTTTCCGACGAACTTCAACACGTTTGCCATCACGAGACCATCGCTTTCCGGAACTGATCGCAACGCTAGTGGTTCCGAGCGAATCCCGGTGGGTTCTACTCCCAGCCGTTCGCGATCCGGACCGCGTAGAGGTGACGTGATCCTCCGGGATCGCTGCGCGCACTTCCGGGATCGCCGCGGCGCTCGTCGCCGCGTTGCTGCGCACCACCGTTGATGCCGATTCCGCGCGCGTCCGGTGTGCCAGTTCCCACATGCCTCCATCGTCGCATCCGACGCTGACACGACCCGCTCGAGCTTGGGGGCCGGCGGCGCCGGCCCGTGAGGGGCGACCCCCTCACGCTCCCCGGTGTCCCGTTCCGGGGCGCGAGCTGCACTCGCGCAGCGGCGACGGAGCACCGC
>NZ_PSVN01000044.1:0-4238 GCF_002932235.1 Rathayibacter sp. AY1E3 | reverse complement strand
CGCAGAGGACGTCGCGGCACGATTCGGCATGACGGCCGATGACCTGTTCTACCTCAACCCGTTCCGCTTCCCTTCAGACGAGATTCTGCGCGTCGGTGAGAAACTGAACCTCGCCGTCGCTACGCGATGACCTCCCGGCGGGGCACTCGCACGCGCGATGGCCTAAGCGGCTCGACCGGTCACAGGAGCGACCGAGGACCCCGGAGCTGACCCCGCCCGAACTCGCTCTCCACCGTGGAGCCGCTGCGTCAGAGGGCAGCCAAAGAGGTCGTGGGGGTCCCGGTGGGCGATCCCCTTACGGGACGCCCTCTAACCCGTTCCCGTACGGGACGATGCGAGCGCTAGTCTCCTCGCCGTGATCATTGATCTAGAGCCCGGCGACGCGCGGTGGGCGGCCGCTCTTCTCGTCCTCCGCGAGCTGCGCCCCCATCTCACTGACGAACTGCTCGAGCTGGTACTGCGAGAAGGCGCGCCCCAAGGTCTCCGCTTCACCGCCCTACTGCAAGACGATCGCTGCGTGGCTGTCGCCGGCTGGCGAGTAGTCGTCAACACGAGCGCCATCAGGAAGCTCTACGTCGATGACCTCTCCACCGCCGCCGCCGAGCGATCCCACGGTCACGGCGCGGCACTCCTAGCCGCCCTAGCGGAGCGAGGCCGGGAACTGGGGTGCAGCGCGATCGAGCTCGACTCCGGCGTGCAACGCTTCGAGGCGCATCGCTTCTACCTACGCGAACGGATGGACATCACCGCCCATCACTTCGCTCGACGGCTCGACCAGTAAGTGCAACGGGCTGCCTCCCCGCACCGTTCAGCAGGGGACCGCCACCGGACGCCGGATGTCAGTGGGTAGTTTCACCGTCCGGACGACGATCCCGTTACGGGAGGTTCGACCGGCGCTGCCCTCCGGATCTCTACCGAAGGCCGAGTGCGGGACATCAACGGTTTGATGACGTTTGCGGCGCTCGTGATGAGAGCAGGAGCGCGCAATGCTTCACTGACCTGCATGAGGCAGGGACGGACAGCAGGGCTGACATCCATTGTCGTCGCGGCAGGCATGGTCTTCAGCGTTAGCGGCTGCGCCGGCGTGACTTCGAGCTCGGCCGGATCCTGCGCCGCAAAGGCGGTCGAGCTTCAAGAGTCGACCTTGCAACCAGACGGAGTGGTCCGGCTCAGCGCCGACTTCATCTGGGAGACGTGTGAAGACACCGGAGGCACGAGCCGCGCAGCTTCGGACGTCACGGTGACCATCACCCCTTCCGCGAGCGGCGAAGAGATACTCCTCGGCCGACCGATACCGAAGGGCGAACGATCCACTGTCAACGAGTCCTTCGACCTCCCCGCCGACCTGCCCACCGGCCCCGCTGTTCTTGCCCTACGCTCACACAGCGGTGACCCGATCGAGATCGAACTTTCTCTCGAGATCACAGCACCGCCAGCCACCTGAGACGGGCCACGAATCGGCACCTCGCCAGCCGTTCAACCGATCAACCATCTCTGCACGACGACCAGGACGGTCATAGATCAACCGCTCCCGCCCGCGAAGCAGTATGTCGCTCCCAAGAGGGGCATACCTCTTCGTCTGTCACCTACGCCGGAAGGCTTGGTAGAGCGCACCCACAAGGATCAGGGGACCGATCACAAGGAGGACCCATGTTCTCGGGTCTTCGTTGGCGCGAGTGCACACGCCTGGCGCGTTCACGTAGTCCATACAGCTCCCTGATAGGTCGCTTGAGAGAAGAAACCCCGCCACGAGGACGATGACCGCGAGAGCAATCCAGCGCCACCTGACGCGACGCTTCACTGGTTCACCCGCGACCAGAACGTTTGTCGGAATGAGGGGTGATGGTAGAAGGAGTTCGCACTTGAAACGCCGCGACCTCCTCGAGCATCGAACCCGACTGCAAAGATCGGGGCTCCTGCCGACGCGAACGAGAGCAGTCGAGTTTGATTCTGAGTCATCCGCTCCCTGCCTCTCTTATCCAGTCGAAGCTCCTCGATCGTCGTCACCGCACACCAGGACTGTCAATGAAGACGTTTTCGCTCAGCGGCGTCCACGTCTCTTCGACTCTCCCGCCGTCCGGGACGACATGGAGAGTGTTCCGGTCGACCGTGGAGTCGAACCCGCCGACGCCGCAGCTTTGGTTCCATGTGTCCTCGTCAGCGAAGCTCGTCAGGCACGTCGTCTCCGGATCGCTCGTGCGCGCCAGGAACAGCGACCGGTCGCCGACTCGGCCGACGAGCCGGGAGCTGGTCTCGTCCATTTTGGACGAGGAGGCCCGCGGGGGCAGCGTCGGGAACGTATCGGCGTCGGTCGCCGCCCGGTCGAGGTCCGCGAAAGTGAGCGGCGGCCGCTCGGCGGTGGTGAAGCACCCGCTCAGCGAGGCCGCGCCCGCGGCAGCGATGGCCGTGATGGCGAGGGTTCGAGCGGTCACCCTTGCGATGCTGCGCGGTCGACTTGTCCAGGTCACGAGGTCAGCCTAGGAAGCGCGGGGCCAGGACGCGCCCTTTCCGGAAACTAGGGTGAGGGGATGTTCCCCGAGCTTGGCACCGCGTTCCTCGCGGGCGCGCTCGCTCTGCTCTCCCCCTGCGCTGCACCGATCCTCCCCGGCATCGTCGGCGCGCTCACCTCGACAGGGGACGGACGGGCTCGACCGTCTCGACAGGTGTGGTCGATCCTCGCGTTCGCGGTCGGGGCCGCTCTCGTGCTGATCGGATCCGTGGCGCTGCTGCTCGCGCTCGGCGCGAACGTGAACCTCGCCCGGCCGCCGTACACGTTCATCGCCGGCGGACTACTCATCGCCGCCGGCCTCTACTCCCTCGGCTTCCTCCGGATCCCCTGGATCACGAAGACCTCCACCCCAGTCGGCTCGGCCGCGAAAGCACTGCTGCTCGGAATCAGCTGCGCCGCCGTCTGGTACCCCTGCCTCGGCCCATCCCTCGCCATCGCCTACGGCCTCGCCTCCAACATCGACACCGTGGGACTCGGCGTCGCGCTGGGGTTCGTCTACTTCCTCGGCATGCTCACCCCGCTGTTCCTACTCGGACTCGTCCTCGCCCGCGCAGCACGCTCACGCCGCTGGCTGCGCCGCATCGGCGCCTACGCCAACAAGGCCGTCGCCGTGCTCCTCATCGTCATCGGCGTCCTCGTCATCACCGGGCTCTGGAACTCTGTGTCGCTGTGGATCGTGGACAACTCGAGCTGGTTCCCCACCCTCTGACCCTCAGGTGGGATCGCCGCGCTCCAGGCCTGGAATGGTTTCGCTGAACGATCGTTCATCAGAGCGAGTGGGGGCGCGGCGGTGGCCTTCGCTTCGACCATGTGGATCTAGCTCAGGTTCTCCTTCGAGTCCTATGGTGAGCGCATGAAGCGACTCGCTAAGTCAGGCCCGTTGGTTGGATGGACAATCGCATCGCTCGGCGCTGCTGGTGCCGCCGCGTTCCTGGTGCATTGGAGCTCGTGCTTCAGTGGCCTGAACGAGGGTTGCTACAGCGCCACACAGTCGGACTTCACGTGGATCGCCACGACGATCCTCTGGGCCATCGCCTTCCCGCTCGTGATACTCGGCGCCCTCGTGCTCTCGCCGGGACGACCCGTCACACTGATTGGTGTCGGGCTCCTCCTGGTCATCAACCCCCTCACCGACCCTGGAGCGTTCTTTCTCCCGTGGGATGTCGCGGACACTTTGCCCTTCACCGGCGTCGCCACGTCGCTGGCTGCTGTGACTGCAGGTCTCCTCCTGGCCAGATCTTCCCACCGAGCCCGTCGGCCCGATCACAGCCGAGTCGGGAAGCCAGCGCCCGCTGACGTCGCCTACTGACCTTCGATCGGCTTTGCGTCGTCCCGTTAGGGGATCCCCATACGGAACGGGCAGCCTCGCGCTCTTCGCTCCGTTGATGAGAGCCGGTGCTCTGGAGTTCAGGCGAAGTAGGGTGAGCGAAACGCGACGGGGGACGCCATGGGCCACAAACGATCGACCTACGGATTCAAGATCGGTGCGGCCTCGGTCGCGCTCATGGCCCTTCCTCTTCTCGGCGGGTGCGCGCAGGACACCACCGTCTACGACGACCCGACCGTGTACTCGGACTACGACAGGGCGCAGCAGGAGCAGGACGCACTCCCCTCGCTCGGCAGCGTCGGAGACAAGCTCGATCCCGACTCGATCCGGTTCGCCGGGTCCGTCGAGGGCCTCGACTTCTACTTGGCCTTACCTCGCGAGGGAGCCGGACACTGCGTCATC
>NZ_PSVN01000043.1:0-4419 GCF_002932235.1 Rathayibacter sp. AY1E3 | reverse complement strand
CCGCCCCGCCCACCGCTTCGACCCGTACCAGGACGACCCGACGCTGCGCGCCGCCGAGGTCGCCGTCGACGCCGCGGCCGCGTCCGGCGACGCCGACGCGACCGCCACCGCAGCGCGAGCGCTGATCGTCGCCGCGGCCGCCTACGGCTGGCCCACCGCGACCGCCCTCGTCTTCACATACGAAACGACCGGCCCCATCGCCCACGTCTGGGGACTGTGGAAAGTCCTCGACGCCGACCGGCAGGTCCTGCGCGAATGGGACGAAGAGCCCGGCGACATGACGGACGAGTCCGAGGAGGAGCTGATCGCTCTCGACCTCATCAGCAACCGCCGCGCCACCCTCGACTACACCGACTTCCCAAAGCCCATCGGCTCGACGACCCTGATCCTCCACACGCTCACGCTCTGAGCGCCTGCGCCTGCGCGGGCCGACCCGAAACGGCCCGGCCCGCACGAGGGGGAGAACCCCCCTCGACCCCCCCGCCACGCACCCGCATCATGCCTGTGCTCTCACCGGTGGCTAGGCTACGGACGCGAAAACCGCAGTGATGGCAGAGGGGCACCCTTCGTGACGACCGGACCGAAAGTGTCGATCGGAGCCGGAGTCGCTGGGCTCCTGGTCTTGATCTTCGAGCTCTACGGCCAGGTCAGAAACGGCACCGAGACCTGTTACGCCTGGTACGGCGTTCTCTTTCCCGGCGTGGAAACGGAGACCCTGGCAGGCGCTTCACTGTGGCCGCTCGGCCTCAGGTGCACTTATGAGCAATTGGGCTCCGGTGACGTACTCGCCGTAATCAACCCGAGCTGGTTCCTTACAGCGCTGCTGATCGTGTCGTTGGGGCTGATCATCGGCGGCCTCGTCTATGCCATCCGCTCCCACACCGCTCCGGCCAGATCTGACGCGTAACGTCCCGACCCCGACCGGGCCGGCCCACAGGGGAGGGAGAATCCCCTCGACCCCAGGGCCTCGCACCACAGCAGCACAGCCAGTGTCATGGCCGGATGCGACGATGGACGCGCTCGCACCCGTCGCGACCGCCGGCCGTCGCGCCTCATCAGACAGGACACCCACGATGAAGCTCTACCCCGACGTGATCAGCACCCTCCGCGCCCAGGAAATCGACCCTGACGAATGGGCGCGCGAGCACGGCTCGCCCTCCATCGCGGAGTGGGCCGGCGACGAATGCGGCTGCGCCGACGACCGCTGTATCGGCCACCACCACGACGAGCACGAGGACTGCGGCTGCTTCCCCGCGATGCTCGAGCAGCACTTCGCCCAGGAAGACGCTCGCGGCCACCGGACCCTCAAATGGCGCACCACTCCCGTCAGCGTCGTCGTCTCAGCAGAATCCGACCTGGAGGACTTCGGGCTCCTCGCCCTCGCTGACCAAGACCAGATCGACCTCTTCGCCAGCACCGACGTCGACACGGCGGCGATGACGCAAGAACACACCACCGCCGAAGAGACAGCCCGGATCGCAGCGTTCGCCGCCGAAATGTCCACCGCCGGCTCCCTGAGCACCGAGCAGTACGAGCAGCTCGGAGAGATCCACCACGCGGTCCTCAACCGCGCCAAGGACGCAGGCGACCCCCGGTACGACCTGTACCGCGCGACGGAACGGCTCTCCCGCGCCATCACCGAGGTCTGGGACCGCGACGTCGCCGCGTACCAGGATGCCTACCTCACCGTCGTCCGCGACACCCTCACCAGCCGGGGTCTCACGACCGGCATCAAGGTCGTCGGCTTCGCTGACCGAGACACCGGGATCTACGACGAAGACCTCGCGCACGACCTGCGCGACGTCGCCCTGCTCACCACGCCCCTGCCCGTCATCGGAGCCCCCAGGGAGGAGCGCAAGATGACGGTCGACGCGCTGCGCGCCGCCGGCCTCAGCTACATCGAGCGCGCCCGCGCCGTCGTGTCCGCCGAGGCTGCAGCCGAGTAGCGATCAGCGGCGGGGCCGCGGCTTGTACTTCTTCCCCGCCCGGATGTTCCGGTTCTCGATCACCCCGACCACCGTCAGGCCGGCGGCCACGGCGACGATCAGCACCCACCCGAGCACGTTGAACCACTCACCGGTGAACGCCGCGTAGGTCTGCTCGCCGGCGATTGCGAAGAGCATGAACGATAGCCCGAACCAGACCATGCCGTTGCTGATCAGCGCAGCACGTGCGAGCTTGGTCCGAGGCTTCGACATGCGCCCACCCTCCCACCGGATTCTGGGCGTGTCCACGGAGCCGAGGCGGTTCTAGGGTGAGCGCATGAGCACCCCGACGCCCCGCGAGTTGCTGGCCGTTCACGTCGCCACCGACCCCTCCGGGATCACCGCGACCTTCACTCTGGGCGACCCGCTCGAACTGCCACAGTCGGTGGGATGGTTGACCTACGCCATCGAGCTCACCGGCGCTGATGGCGCCACGGCGAAGCACTTCGGCGTCCGCCTCTCAGAGCAGGAGACGAAGGCGTTCGTCTTCGAGTTCGAGAGCGCCACCCAAGCCAACTACGACGCCACGCACGTCACGGACCGTGGCGCCTCGCTCGTCGCCCGGGTCCCGGACTCCTCACTCGGCGTCGACGCGATCGGCACAGTCACCGGATTCGCCACCATCGAGGGCGAGGACGTCGCCGCCGGCGTCGCCGTCCAGTTGCTTAGGTAGTGCGTGATGCCAGCCATCCGGCCCAGTGGCCCTATCGACGTGTATTCAGCGACGCAGGTCGGTAGCGCCATCCTTGCGATGGCACGCAGCGCGGAGACGATCGCAATGAACGCCTGGCAGAACCCGCCAGCGTCGGGCTTCGGGGCCGGACTCTACATCGACCGCTCCTACACCGCGGCGGTGAGCCAGATGTCGATCTCTGTGGCCAGCGGCCTCGATCACCTCCGCGCGCTGGGATATGCGCTCCAACAGGATGATCCGTTGACCACCTCCCTCGGAACGATCGCTCGTGGAGCGGTCGAAGCGTTGGGGCGAGCCTGGTGGATGCTTTCGAGTGACACGTCGCTTCAGTGCCGGCATCGAGCTGCGCTCCTTCTGGCGAAAGAGGGACAGGGGCTCTACAGCCGAGGCATCATGTCTCCGAACAGCGCCGGTGAGGACGGTCGGGCGCTGTTCGATGCCACTCTCCACTCGCAACTCGCAGAGACCACTGAGGGAGTAGCTGCAACGGAGATGCCGACGTTGCGCCAGTTCCTCAGCAGGACTCCGAGCTTCACCACGCTCGCATCGGAAGTCTTGGATGCGACAGGAATCGACGGGGCCGTGGCTTACTCACGTCTCTCCGGCATTGCTCACGGCGAGTCGCTGCACTTGATGGCTCGAGGCGTGTCCACGACTCCGACGACCGCCGGACTTGCGCAGACCTACGAGTGGGTCGCACAGGTAACGCGCTACCCCCTCGATGCCCTCCACGTCACCATCGAACTGCTCGTTCGGAGGTGGGGAACCGCGAGTGAGGCGGAAGAGTGGCAACGTATCCGCGATATATCCTTCGATCAGATTGGAGCCGTCCTCGATGCACGTTGAGTCGCCTGGCGCGACACTCTCCGCCAGACCGGACGACGAGACTCGCTCGACCTAATCCGGCCGGACCGAGGGTGGGCAGATGAGTCGTCGTTCTGTTGCACTCACACTCCTGCTGGCTGTCGTGGGCACCATGACCGCGTGCGCGCCAGGGCCCGTTGATCGCGCGCAGCTCACCCAGTGGCGCTCGGATCGTCAGGCTGACATCGACGCGGGAGGTCCTTTCCTCGCTGTGCTGTCGTCCGATTCGAGCGCGGGGCAGGAAGGGGATCGGCTGGAATCTGCCTTCGACCAACCGGTACTGCCCGGCGCCATCACCTTCGAATGCTTCGGGGATGGCACGGTCGAACTGCATCTCGACTCCGACTCCAAGACCGGCACGGTCACGACAGGCAAGACCACTGTCCAAACCGTGGACTGCGGCGACGGTCCGCTCGACATCGACCCAGCCTCCCTCGGCACCGACCCAATCGACCTCGTCGGCGCGGCTACAACTGGCGCCGATCGCGACACGGCATGGTTCCTGACCGTGCGTGAGGCGTAGAGCACGCACTGACGGCCCGCCGCTCATGTCGGCTCCTGCGGGGCAAGCTAGTTCGTCCCGTAGGGGGATCGTTCACCGGTCGCGTATCCAGCTACGGGCAGCGGTAGGTCTTCGCGAAGTCGGTTGCCGTGAACTGCCTTCCCTCGGTCATAGAGGTCAGTGACGGGCAGATGTCGTTGTTGTGCGCCGCCGCTACGAAGGGGGTCGCTGCTTGTGGGACGCAGCCGTAGTCCTGGTCGGGCTGGTCGAGGATTCGCAGCTGACCTGTCTCCCCGGCGGCGAGGTGAAGATCGGACCAGGAGCAGGACCAGGTGAGTGAGGCTCCGGTGTCGTTGGTGATGCTGACGTAGTGG
>NZ_PSVN01000042.1:0-4533 GCF_002932235.1 Rathayibacter sp. AY1E3 | reverse complement strand
CGACTGAGTAGGCGTGCTCGGGCGGGCGCGGTGTAGGCCGGGATCGCGGGCACCTCGGAGCCGATCGAGCCGGCTCCGGCCTGGACGGTGATGATCGCGGTGCCGACGTCGACCGTCTGGCCCTCGTCGACGAGCACGTCGACCACGGTGCCGCTGAACGGCGAGGGGAGCTCGACGAGCGACTTGGCGGTCTCGATCTCGACGAGGACCTGGTTGACGGCCACCTCGTCGCCGACCTTGACCTTCCAGGCCACGATCTCGGCCTCGGTGAGGCCCTCGCCGACGTCGGGGAGGAGGAACTGCTCTGTCATCGGGGGGACTCCTGTGGGCTCGTGCGGGCGGATGTCGCGCGCGTCAGTACGCGAGCGAGCGGTCGACGGCCTCGAGCACGCGGTCGACGTCGGGGAGGAAGAGCTTCTCGACCTTGGCGGGCGGGAAGGGGGTGTCGAAGCCGGCGACCCGGAGGACCGGCGCCTCCAGCGAGAAGAAGGCGCGCTCGGTGACGGTCGCCGCGATCTCGGAGCCGAGGCTCACGTTCGCGGACGCCTCCTGCGCGACGACGAGCCGGCCGGTCCTGCGGACAGACGCGAGCAGCGGCTCCCAGTCGATCGGGGAGAGCGAGCGCAGGTCGACGACCTCGACGCTCGTGCCCTCCTCGCCCGCGAGCTCGGCGGCCTGGAGGAGGACCGCGACCATCGGGCCCCAGCCGACCAGCGTGACCTCGGTGCCCGGGCGGACGACGCGGCTGGCGTGCAGCGGCGCGGCGGATCCGCTGAGGTCGACGTCGCCCTTGGGCCAGTAGCGGCTCTTGGGCTCGAAGAACATGACGGGGTCGTCCGAGGCGATGGCCTCCTGGATCATCCAGTAGGCGTCGTTCGGAGTCGACGGGCTGACCGCGCGCAGGCCCGCGGTGTGCGCGAAGTACGCCTCGTTGCTCTCCTGGTGGTGCTCGACCGCTCCGATGTGCCCGCCGTAGGGCACGCGGATGACGACGGGCATGGTGATCGCACCCTCGTGGCGGTTGGTCATCTTGGCCAGCTGCGAGGTGATCTGGTCGAACGCCGGGTAGATGAACCCGTCGAACTGGATCTCGCAGACCGGGCGGAAGCCGCGCATCGCGAGCCCGATCGCGGTGCCGACGATGCCGGACTCGGCGAGCGGCGTGTCGAGCACGCGCTTCGCCCCGAACTCGGCGTGCAGGCCCTCGGTGATGCGGAAGACGCCGCCCAGGGGGCCGATGTCCTCGCCCATCAGGAGGACGCGGTCGTCCTGCGTCATCGCTCGGCGGAGGCCGGCGTTGAGCGCCTTGGCCATGGACATGGACTCGAGCTGCGACCCGGTGAGGGGCGGCTGCGCGGCCGTCGTGCTGGTGTCGATCGTCATCACTCTCCTCCGAACGATTCTTCGTAGCGCTGCAGCCACGCCTTCTGCTCCTCGACGAGCACGTGCGGCTCCGAGTAGACGTGGTCGAACATGACGCCCGTGGGCGGGACCTCGAGGGCGAGGAGGCGGCGGCGGATGTCGGACGCGAAGTCCTTCGCCTCCTCGTCGACCTCGTCGAAGAAGGACTGCTCCACGCCCTCGCTCCGCAGGAACGCGGCGAAGCGGGTGATCGGGTCCTTCGCGACCCACGAGGCGAGCTCGTCGTCGGTGCGGTACTTCGTCGGGTCGTCGCTCGAGGTGTGCGCGCCGATCCGGTAGGTCAGCGCCTCGATGAACTGGGGACCGCCGCCGGAGCGCGCGTCCTGCAGGTGCTTGGCGGTGACCGCGTAGCTCGCGAGCACGTCGTTGCCGTCGATCTGCACGCCGGGGATGCCGAAGCCGGAGGAGCGGAGGTAGAGGGGGCTGCGCGACTGCGTGGCCACGGGGACCGAGATCGCGTAGTGGTTGTTCTGGAGGAAGAAGACCTCGGGAGCCTGGTAGCTCGCGGCGAAGACCATCGCCTCGCTGACGTCGCCCTGGCTGGAGGCGCCGTCGCCGAAGTAGACGACGACGGCCGCGTCCTTCTCGGGGTCGCCCGTGCCGGTCGCTCCGTCGAGGGTGAGGCCCATCGCGTAGCCGGTCGCGTGCAGGGCCTGCGAGCCGAGCACCAGCGTGTACAGGTGGAAGTTCCCGTTCGTCGGGTCGGTCGGGTCCCAGCCGCCGTGCGTCGTGCCGCGCAGGAGCGCGAGGACGCCGAGCAGGTCGATGCCGCGGATCTTGCCGACGACGTGCTCGCGGTAGGAGGGGAACACGTGGTCCTGCGGGCGCATCGCGAACGCGGAGCCGACCTGCGCCGCCTCCTGCCCGTGGCTCGGGACCCACAGTCCGAGCTGGCCCTGGCGCTGCAGGTTCGCGGCCTCGGTGTCGAAGCGGCGGACCACCGCCATCTCGCGGTAGAAGGAGCGGTGCTGCGCCTCGTCCACCCCGTCGAGGTAGGAGGCGTACTGCTCGGCCGCGGGGGTCGGCGAGAACCGCCCGTCCGCGGAGAGGAACTGGACAGTCGGCGACTCCGTGCTGGTGGCTACCACCCGACTAACCTATCCGTCTCGCGGGGTGGCCCTCGGGGAGGGAAGCCACAATCTCGGCCGCCGCGCTGAGGAGCTTGTCGACAGAGCGCGCCTCGCCGACGGAGACGCGGATCCCCTCCGGCGGGAACGCGCGGACCACGACTCCCGCGCGCTCGAAGACCTCGGCGGCCCGCGCCGTGTCCTCGCGGGTGTCGAACCAGAGGAAGTTCGCCTGCGACTCCGGGATCGTCCAGCCCTGGTCGAGCAGCGCCCGCCAGAGGTCGTCGCGGAGGCGGGTGATGCGGTGGACGCGCTCGAGGAGCTCCTCGCGGTGCTCGAGGGAGGCGACCGCCGCGGTCTCGGCGAACCGGGTGACCGAGAGCGGGATGGCGGTGGAGCGGGCGGCGTCGAGGATCCGCGCGTGGCCGATCGCGTAGCCGACGCGGAGGCCGGCGAGGCCGTACGCCTTGGAGAAGGTGCGGGCGATCACGAGGTTCGGGTAGCGGCCGAGAAGGCGGGTGCCGTCCACGGCCCGCTCGTCGTCGACGAACTCGGCGTAGGCCTCGTCGAGGAGCACGAGGACGTCTCCCGGGACGCGCTCGAGGAGCGCCTCGACGTCGTCGGCGGTGGCGACGGTGCCGGTGGGGTTGTTGGGGCTGCAGACGATCAGCAGGCGGGTGCGCTCGGTGACGGCCTGGGCCATGGCGTCGAGGTCGTGGGTGTCGTCGGCGCGGAGCGGCACGCGCACGCTGGTGGCGCCCGCGGTCGTGACGAGCGAGGGGTAGGCCTCGAACGAGCGCCAGGCGTAGACGACCTCGTCGCCCGGGCCCGCCGCCGCGGTGATCAGCTGGGCGATGACCGCGACGGAGCCGGCGCCGACGATCACCTCCTCGATCGGGACGCCGTACTCCGCGGCGAGCGCTGTGCGCAGGGCGGTCGCCGCCGCGTCCGGGTACCGGTTGAAGTCGTCCACCTCGCGGACCCGCGCGAGCACGGAGGGCAGCGGGTCGAACGGGTTCTCGTTGGAGGAGAGCTTGAAGGCGTCGGCGGCGGCCGCGCGGCCCTGCTTGTAGGCGGGGAGCGCCAGGATCTCGGGGCGGAGGCGGACGGGAGGCTCCTGCTGGTCGGTCACCCGCCCCATGCTAGGCGGCGCGGCGGCGGGCGCCCCGCCGTTCCGCGCGCGCCGTCCCCCGCCCTCGACGGGTGTGCGCCGGGCCCCCTTCCCACCGGTCGAGCGCCGTGGGTGCGGCCCGGAGGTGCGGCCGACCCGGGTCTCGGATGCGCGAACCGCCCCGCTGACCGGCGCCCACGGCGGCCGTCCCCCGATTAGGGTGCAGTGATGCGGAGTCGAGGGCGAGCCGAGCGGCGCGGGGGTGCGCGCCCGCTCCTCCGGGGCGCCACGGCCGCGATCGCCCTGCTCGTCGCCGCCGGCGCGCTCACCGGATGCACGCCCTCCGCGGAGGGCACGCAGGCGACCCCGACTCTCCGCGAGACGTCCATCGACGTCGCCGCGCCTCCGGCCTACACCGCCGCGCGCGAGGCCGGCCTCGCGCTGCGGGACGACTCGCTCGCGCTCCTCACCGCGACCGACGGCACCGTCGCGGGCGCGGCCCGCACCGATCTGCTGGTGGCGATCGGATCCCTGAACGCAGCGCTCGAGGGAGTCTCGGCCGACGCCATCACCACCGCGACGACCGCGGCCGGGGAGCAGCGGACGGCGCTGGCCGAGCGCGTGCTCGGCCTCGCCACGTCGACCCTCGCCTCCGGTCGCGGATCGACGTCCCGGCGGGCGGTGCTGACCGACGCGGTCGAGCAGCTCCGGAGCGCTCTCGCCTCGGGAGCCGCGGTCGCTCCGCTGGCCGTCGCCGTGATCGAGGCGCGCGAGCCGCTCGTCCCGGAGCCGGGCAGCGGATTCGCTCCTCCCCCGCGCCCCGCGCCTCCCGCCGCTCCCCGGCCGACCACGGCGCCCGAGCCCACCCAGGAGCCGACGCCCGATCCCCCGGCTCCGGAGCCGGGGGATCGGGCGTCGGCTCCTGGGTGGGCT
>NZ_PSVN01000041.1:1864-4578 GCF_002932235.1 Rathayibacter sp. AY1E3 | reverse complement strand
CCACTCCTACCAGCCTTTACAACGGTATGAGTGTAGTGATTATCAAGTTATCGGCTTATTAGTACCGGTCAGCTCCGACAGTCTTTAGTCCTGTCTTCCACATCCGGCCTATCAACCCAGTCGTCTGGCTGGGAGCCTCTCCCCCGAAGGGATGGAAATCTCATCTCGAAGCCGGCTTCCCGCTTAGATGCTTTCAGCGGTTATCCGTTCCGAACGTAGCTAATCAGCGGTGCTCCTGGCGGAACAACTGACACACCAGAGGTTCGTCCATCCCGGTCCTCTCGTACTAGGGATAGATCTTCTCAAATTTCCTGCGCGCGCAGCGGATAGGGACCGAACTGTCTCACGACGTTCTAAACCCAGCTCGCGTACCGCTTTAATGGGCGAACAGCCCAACCCTTGGGACCTACTCCAGCCCCAGGATGCGACGAGCCGACATCGAGGTGCCAAACCATGCCGTCGATATGGACTCTTGGGCAAGATCAGCCTGTTATCCCCGAGGTACCTTTTATCCGTTGAGCGACAGCGCTTCCACAAGCCACTGCCGGATCACTAGTCCCGACTTTCGTCCCTGCTCGACTTGTCAGTCTCACAGTCAAGCTCCCTTGTGCACTTACACTCGCCACCTGATTGCCAACCAGGTTGAGGGAACCTTTGGGCGCCTCCGTTACTCTTTGGGAGGCAACCGCCCCAGTTAAACTACCCATCAGGCACTGTCCCTGAACCCGATTAGGGTCCGAAGTTAGATATCCAGAGTGACCAGAGTGGTATTTCAACAATGACTCCACGAACACTAGCGTGCCCGCTTCAACGTCTCCCACCTATCCTACACAAGCCACACCGAACACCAATACCAAACTATAGTAAAGGTCACGGGGTCTTTCCGTCCTGCTGCGCGTAACGAGCATCTTTACTCGTAATGCAATTTCGCCGAGTTCGCGGTTGAGACAGCTGGGAAGTCGTTACGCCATTCGTGCAGGTCGGAACTTACCCGACAAGGAATTTCGCTACCTTAGGATGGTTATAGTTACCACCGCCGTTTACTGGGGCTTAAATTCTCAGCTTCGCCTTGCGGCTAACCGTTCCTCTTAACCTTCCAGCACCGGGCAGGCGTCAGTCCGTATACATCGTCTTGCGACTTAGCACGGACCTGTGTTTTTAGTAAACAGTCGCTTCCCACTGGTCTCTGCGGCCATCGAACGCTCCCGGAGCAAGTCCGTTCACGCCTCAGGCCCCCCTTCTCCCGAAGTTACGGGGGCATTTTGCCGAGTTCCTTAACCACGATTCTCTCGATCTCCTTAGTATTCTCTACCTGACCACCTGAGTCGGTTTGGGGTACGGGCAGCTAGAACCTCGCGTCGATGCTTTTCTTGGCAGCATAGGATCACCGATTTCGACTTGCGTCTACCCATCAGATCTCAGGCTATATGAACGACGGATTTGCCTATCGTTCGCCCTACATCCTTAGACCGGGACAACCATCGCCCGGCTCGGCTACCTTCCTGCGTCACACCTGTTAATACGCTAAACGCACCAGCACGGGGTCGTACGCTAGGCCCAACGCTTCACCCCGAAGGGATCCATCAAAGGGATTCAGATACTTAGCACTACTGGATTGTCTTGGGCGGTTCTTCGCCGGTACGGGAATATCAACCCGTTGTCCATCGACTACGCCTGTCGGCCTCGCCTTAGGTCCCGACTTACCCAGGGAAGATTAGCTTGACCCTGGAACCCTTGGTCTTCCGGAGGACGGGTTTCTCACCCGTCTTTCGCTACTCATGCCTGCATTCTCACTCGTGTGGCATCCACGGCTGGTTCACACCGCCGCTTCACTCGCCACACGACGCTCTCCTACCCATCAACACGGCTGGACCACGAAGGCCTACCACTAATGTCAATGCCACAACTTCGGTGGCGTGCTTGAGCCCCGTTACATTGTCGGCGCGGAATCACTTGACCAGTGAGCTATTACGCACTCTTTCAAGGGTGGCTGCTTCTAAGCCAACCTCCTGGTTGTCTGTGCAACTCCACATCCTTTCCCACTTAGCACGCGCTTAGGGACCTTAGTTGGTGGTCTGGGTTGTTTCCCTCTCGACTATGAAGCTTATCCCCCACAGTCTCACTGCTGCGCTCTCACTTACCGGCATTCGGAGTTTGGCTGACGTCAGTAAGCTTTTGGGCCCCATCGGCCATCCAGTAGCTCTACCTCCGGCAAGAAACACGCAACGCTGCACCTAAATGCATTTCGGAGAGAACCAGCTATCACGAAGTTTGATTGGCCTTTCACCCCTATCCACAGCTCATCCCCTCCATTTTCAACTGAAGTGGGTTCGGTCCTCCACGACGTCTTACCGTCGCTTCAACCTGGCCATGGATAGATCACTTCGCTTCGGGTCTAGACCCTGCGACTGAATCGCCCTATTCGGACTCGCTTTCGCTACGGCTGCCCCACACGGGTTAACCTCGCCACAGAGCACTAACTCGCAGGCTCATTCTTCAAAAGGCACGCCGTCACCCCTACAAGGAGGCTCCGACGGTTTGTAAGCAAACGGTTTCAGGTACTATTTCACTCCCCTCCCGGGGTACTTTTCACCTTTCCCTCACGGTACTTGTCCGCTATCGGTCATCTGGGAGTATTTAGGCTTATCAGGTGGTCCTGACAGATTCACACGGGATTTCTCGGGCCCCGTGCTACTTGGGATACTCTTCACGTC
>NZ_PSVN01000041.1:0-1767 GCF_002932235.1 Rathayibacter sp. AY1E3 | reverse complement strand
GGATCCGGAGAGTCGACCCCGCCACCCGAAGGCAGCCGGCCCGGTCCCTCAGGACCCAACAGCGTGCATGTACCCGACTCCACCGCCCCGACGCGTTCCCAACCCGAAGGCTGTACTGACGCGAGACGATCTCACCGAGCACCTAGTTCAATGTTCCACCCATGAGCTACCAGCAAAGACATTCGCTTTGATCTGGCGCCTGGAACACCCTGCGGTGTCCAGATGCTCCTTAGAAAGGAGGTGATCCAGCCGCACCTTCCGGTACGGCTACCTTGTTACGACTTAGTCCTAATCACCGATCCCACCTTCGACAGCTCCCTCCTTGCGGTTAGGCCACTGGCTTCGGGTGTTACCGACTTTCATGACTTGACGGGCGGTGTGTACAAGGCCCGGGAACGTATTCACCGCAGCGTTGCTGATCTGCGATTACTAGCGACTCCGACTTCATGAGGTCGAGTTGCAGACCTCAATCCGAACTGAGACCGGCTTTTTGGGATTCGCTCCACCTTACGGTATCGCAGCCCTTTGTACCGGCCATTGTAGCATGCGTGAAGCCCAAGACATAAGGGGCATGATGATTTGACGTCATCCCCACCTTCCTCCGAGTTGACCCCGGCAGTCTCCTATGAGTTCCCACCATGACGTGCTGGCAACATAGAACGAGGGTTGCGCTCGTTGCGGGACTTAACCCAACATCTCACGACACGAGCTGACGACAACCATGCACCACCTGTATACCGACCTTGCGGGGCAACCATTTCTGGAAGTTTCCGGTATATGTCAAGCCTTGGTAAGGTTCTTCGCGTTGCATCGAATTAATCCGCATGCTCCGCCGCTTGTGCGGGCCCCCGTCAATTCCTTTGAGTTTTAGCCTTGCGGCCGTACTCCCCAGGCGGGGAACTTAATGCGTTAGCTGCGACACGGAGACCGTGGAAAGGTCCCCACATCTAGTTCCCAACGTTTACGGCGTGGACTACCAGGGTATCTAATCCTGTTCGCTCCCCACGCTTTCGCTCCTCAGCGTCAGTAACGGCCCAGAGAACTGCCTTCGCCATCGGTGTTCCTCCTGATATCTGCGCATTCCACCGCTACACCAGGAATTCCATTCTCCCCTACCGCACTCTAGTCTGCCCGTACCCACTGCAGGCCCGAGGTTGAGCCTCGGGTTTTCACAGCAGACGCGACAAACCGCCTACGAGCTCTTTACGCCCAATAATTCCGGACAACGCTTGCACCCTACGTATTACCGCGGCTGCTGGCACGTAGTTAGCCGGTGCTTTTTCTGCAGGTACCGTCAAGCCGAAGCCCTTCTTCCCTACTAAAAGAGGTTTACAACCCGAAGGCCGTCATCCCCCACGCGGCGTTGCTGCATCAGGCTTTCGCCCATTGTGCAATATTCCCCACTGCTGCCTCCCGTAGGAGTCTGGGCCGTGTCTCAGTCCCAGTGTGGCCGGTCACCCTCTCAGGCCGGCTACCCGTCGTCGCCTTGGTGAGCCATTACCTCACCAACTAGCTGATAGGCCGCGAGTCCATCCTTGACCGAAAAACTTTCCACCCGCACCCGATGCCGGGGCAGGTCGTATCCGGTATTAGACGCCGTTTCCAGCGCTTATCCCAGAGTCAAGGGCAGGTTACTCACGTGTTACTCACCCGTTCGCCACTAATCCACCCAGCAAGCTGGGCTTCATCGTTCGACTTGCATGTGTTAAGCACGCCGCCAGCGTTCGTCCTGAGCCAGGATCAAACTCTCCGTAAAAAAATTACGAC
>NZ_PSVN01000040.1:0-5093 GCF_002932235.1 Rathayibacter sp. AY1E3 | reverse complement strand
TCTACGCGGGCTGGGTGTCCTCACGCGGGCAGGGTGGAGCGAGGGGGCACAGAGAGGTCTCACGGGTCGGCGGCTCGGCGGGGGACCGGGCTCGGGAGCAGGGGAAGCGGCTATGTCACCAGGCGGGGGTGGGAGACCGGTAAGACGGGCCTCCGAAAGCGCTCCGAATAACAGTACGGTAACGAGCGGCGCGTGTCACGCCCGATCGTGTCCGCCTGTGATCGCTAGACCGCCTAGGAAGACGTCCCGGGTGCGTAATCGGGCGCATCCGGAAGGCCGAAGGCGCGCTCGAGCGTCTCGATGCCGGAGTCGTGCAGGTACCCGGAGAGCTGGGTCCCGACGTACCGCAGGTGGTACGGCTCCGACTCGTACCCCGTGATCGGAGTGGTGTCGGGCTTGTAGCGCACGAGAAAGCCGAAGCGATGGGCGTTGGCGCCGACCCACTGCCCCTCCGGAGTGTCGCCCCAGCAGATCTCGAGCGCGCACGCGCCCGACGCTCCCACCACGTCGACCGCCCAGCCGGTCTGGTGCTCGCTGTGCCCCGGGCGCGCACTCGTCGCATCCGCTCCCGCCTGCCCGCGTGAGGACACCCAGCCCGCGTAGACGCTGACCTGGGTGTCGTAGGAGCGGTAGGCGCTCTGCACCGCCAGCGAGAGGCCGGCCTCGGAGCGGGCGGCGGCGAAGAGCGGGACGAGGGCGTCCGCGGTCGTCTGGCGCATCGGCTGCCGGTTGACGTAGGGCACGTCGGGGAAGGTCAGGTCGGCGGGGACGTAGTCGACCGGCGCGAGCGTCCGCAGCTTGTTGACGACGACCCAGGTGCTCGCCGGGTCGTCGACGGACTGCGCGGTGAGGTCGATCCCGGAGGCGGTGGGAGTGGGTGTGGGAGCCGGAGTGGCGGTCGGCTCCGCTGTGGGCGCCGAAGTGGTCGCGGCGGCGGAGGGCGACGGAGCGGGCGGCGCCGTCGAGGGGGTCGGCGAGGGCGCCGGCGCTCCGTTCCCGATGGCGGCTCCGACCCCCAGCGCGGTCAGGCCCGCCGCGGCGGCCACACCCCCGATGACCAGGGCTCGGCGGCCGACGGGGCGCCCATCGGTCGGCTCGTTCTCGTTCGACGTCATCCTCCGAGCCTAGACAGACCCGTTCCTGCGCATCTGCTGAAGCACCGGCGATCGGTTCTGTCCACCCGTGCCCCTCCACGCGGGTCGCGCATATCCTCTAAGGATTCACATAAGCAGACCCCCTAGCTTGAGTGACAGCCACGACTCCGCGTGCGACCGCCCCCTCGGCTGCACGGCCCCCCACGGAGCCGTCGATGGAAGGACCCCATGCTCCGACCCCTCACCGCACCCTCCGTCCCTCTCGCCGCCCTCGCTCGGACGCTCGAGATCGGCGACGAGGGCGGCCTGACGGCCGAGATCAGCGGAGTGACGCTGATCGCCTCCGACGTCGAGCCCGGTGACCTCTTCGTCGCCCTGCCCGGGGTCAACCGCCACGGGGCCGAGTTCGTCGAGCAGGCCGTGGCCCGCGGCGCCTCCGCCGTGCTGACCGACGCCGCGGGCGCCGACGCCGCGCGCGCGACCGGTCTGCCCGTCCTCGTGGTCGACGACCCCCGCTCCCGCCTGGGCGCCGTCGCCGCCGCCGTCTACGGGACGGCCGAGCGCTCCCCCGTGCTGCTCGGCGTGACCGGCACCAACGGCAAGACGTCGACCGTCCACATGCTCGAGGGGATCCTCCGCCAGCTCGGCGTCGTGCCCGGCCTCAGCTCGACCGCGGAGCGCCACATCGGCGACACCTCGGTGACCAGCGGCCTGACCACCCCGGAGGCGACGGAGCTGCACGCGCTCGTCGCCCGCATGGAGGAGGAGGGCGTCGGCGCGGCCGCGATCGAGGTCAGCGCCCAGGCGCTCACCCGCCACCGCGTCGACGGCGTGGTCTTCGACGTCGCCGGCTTCACGAACCTCAGCCACGACCATCTCGACGACTACGGCGACATGGACACCTACTTCGGCGAGAAGGCCCAGCTGTTCCAGCCCGATCGCGCGCGCCGGGCCGTCGTCTCGCTCGACTCCCCCGCGGGCGCGCGCCTCGTCGAGGTCGCCGGCGTGCCGGTCACCACGATCACCTCCCTCCCGGGCGTCGACGCCGACTGGACCGTGACGGTGCTCGAGCAGGAGTTCGGCCGCACCCGCTTCCGGATCGGCAACCGCGAGGGCCGTGCCATCACGACCTCCGTCCCGATCATCGGCACCCACATGGCCGCCAACGCCGGACTGGCGATCGTGATGCTGATCGAGTCCGGTCGGCCGATCGGCGAGATCCGCGCCGCGCTGCACCGCGACGGCGGAGTGGACGCCTCCCTCCCCGGCCGCACCGAGCGCGTCTCGGGCGAGCGCGGCCCCACGGTGTACGTCGACTTCGGACACAGCGCCGACGCCTTCGCCCGCACCCTGGAGGCCGTCCGCGAGGTCACTCCCGGCCGCGTGATCATGGTGTTCGGCGCCGACGGCGACCGGGACGCGCTCAAGCGCCCGGCCATGGCCGAAGCCGCCGTCCTGGGCAGCGACGTGCTGGTCGTCACCGACCACCACCCGCGCTTCGAGGACCCGGCCTCGATCCGGCGCAACCTCGTCGGGGCCGCCCGCGCCGCACGTCCGGACGCCGAGATCCACGAGGTCGACGACCCCAAGCGCGCCATCCGCGTCGCCGTCTCCCTGGCGCACGAGGGCGACGCCATCCTCTGGGCCGGTCCTGGGCACCAGAACTACCGCGACATCCTCGGCGTGCGCACGCCGTACTCGGCGCGAGCCGAGGCCCGCGCAGCGCTCCGTGAGGCCGGCTGGGCGGACGAGGCGGTCCCCGCTCCGGCCTGATGCACGGCCCCGGCACGGCGGCCCTGAGATCCCGTTCAGGCTCGCCGGACGCTCTGTCGCGCTCTCCGCACGCGGTGTAACTTTGCGCAGCACGCAACGTTTGCGGCGGATCGCCGTGCCTGGACGCGTCCGCCAGACAAGGGGACCACCGTGGCCGACTCCGCCTCCGCTCCATCCGCTCCGACCTCGACGCCGTCCGGCGCCGTGATGTCGCACCGGCAGATCCTGTTCGTCATCTTCGGGCTGATGGCGGGGATGTTCCTCTCCTCGCTCGACCAGACCATCGTCGGCACCTCGATGCGCACCATCGCGGACGACCTCGACGGCCTCTCGCAGCAGGCGTGGGTGACCACCGCCTACCTGATCGTCTCGACGATCGCGACGCCGATCTACGGCAAGCTCTCCGACATCTTCGGACGCCGCCCGCTCTACCTGATCGCGATCGTGCTGTTCCTGATCGGCTCGACGCTCGCCGGCTTCTCGACCTCGATGCTCGGCCTCGCGGGCTTCCGCGCCGTGCAGGGCCTCGGCGCCGGCGGGCTCATGTCGCTCGCGCTCACGGTGATGGGCGACATCCTGCCCCCGCGCGAGCGCGCCAAGTACCAGGGCTACTTCCTGGCCGTCTTCGGGATCTCCAGCGTCGTCGGACCGCTCATCGGCGGCCTGCTCGCCGGCACCCCCGAGATCCTCTTCATCACCGGCTGGCGCTGGGTCTTCCTGATCAACCTCCCGATCGGCGCCGTCGCGCTCTTCATCGTCGTGCGGTTCCTCCACCTGCCCAAGCCCGCCGGCAAGCGCTCGGTGCGGATCGACTGGTGGGGCGCCTCCCTCGTCGTCATCGCCGCGGGACCGCTGCTGCTGATCGCCGAGCAGGGCCGCGAGTGGGGCTGGGGCTCGCCGATCGCGTGGGTCTGCTACATCGTCGGCGCGCTGGGCGTCATCGGCTTCATCGCGGCCGAGCGGATGATGGGCGACGACGCGCTCATCCCCCTCAAGCTCTTCCGCTCGCCGACCTTCTCGATGGCGACCGTGCTGGGCGTCCTCGTCGGCTTCGGCATGTTCGGCGGCATGATGGCGATCCCGCTGTACCTGCAGCTGGTGAACGGCGCCACGCCGACCGAGTCCGGCTTCCTGATGCTGCCGATGATCCTCGGCCTGATGATCGCCTCGATCGTCTCGGGTCAGATCATCTCGCGCACGGGCCGCTACCGCGCCTTCCCGATCGTCGGCACGTTCCTGATGTCGGCCGCGTTCTTCTACTTCACCTTCGTGACGATCGACAAGCCGGTGATCTTCATGATGGGCGGGATGCTGATGCTGGGCCTCGGGCTCGGGCAGATGATGCAGACCCTCACCCTGGCCTCGCAGAACTCGGTCGACGTGGCGAACATGGGAGTCGCGACCAGCGCCTCCACGTTCTTCCGCCAGATCGGCGGCACCCTGGGCACCGCCGTGATCTTCTCGGTGCTGTTCAGCCGGATCCCCGACACCATCGCCGCGGCCTTCAAGAACCCGGCGCTCGCGGCGGATCTGCAGCGGGCCGTCACCGATCCGGCCGTCGCCGCGGACCCGGCCAACGCCGGGATCCTGAAGCTGCTGCAGTCGCAGGACACCGCCGCGATCGGCTCCGCGCTCGACGGGGACACGTCGTTCCTGAACACCGCGGACCGCGCCCTGTCGGCCCCGTTCCTGACCGGGTTCAACGACGCGACCGTGACCGTGTTCCAGGTCGCGCTGGGCGTGGTCCTGCTGGCCTTCGTCCTCTCGTGGTTCCTCAGGACCCCGCCGCTGCGGGCGAAGTCGGCCATGCAGGAGGCGCACGACCTCGCGGCCGAGGACAGCGCGGAGGAGCTGCGCCGCACGGACCCGCAGCTGGCCGCGCGCGCCGGGGCCGACTTGGCCGCGGGCAGCATCGAGCCGGACGTCCGGACGGACTCGATCCGCACCGCTCCTCCCCGCGACGGGCACGGCGCCCACCGGGCCTGATCGGGAAGCGCCGACCGGCCCGCGTCCTGCGCTCCGCTCCTCTCCTCCGAGGCGCCGCCTCCGCCGCCCGGACACCGCCCTCACCGCGGTGTCCGGCCGGGGAGGCGGCGCCTCGCGGTCGTCCGGGGCGCGGTGTCCCGCGTTCCGGGGCGAGAGAGCGCTCCACCGGGGCTCTAGGATGGTCGGACCGCTGCCGAAGGAGTCCGCAATGAGCGCCGCCCCCACCCCCTCCCCCGCGAC
>NZ_PSVN01000004.1:0-236884 GCF_002932235.1 Rathayibacter sp. AY1E3 | reverse complement strand
CCCCCGCCCCCTCGCCTCCGGGCTGATCGCGCTCGTCGCGACCGGTGCCCTGCTCTTCGGCGCGACCCCGGCCCTCGCCGCGGAGAACCCGCAGAAGCCCCTGTCCTCCTCCGAGGAGGCGCCGACCGGCCTCGCTCCCGCGAGCGAGTCGCCCGAGGCCGCCCAGCAGACCGCCCGCGCGGCCGTCAGCTACTACAACGCCCTCGTCGGCGGCGAGGAGCTGGCCGCCGGACAGCGGATCGTCTCGGGCACGAACGGCTACTCGTTCCGGATGCAGACCGACGGCAACGCCGTGCTCTACGACCCGCAGGGCCGCCCCACTTTCGCCACGAACACCCAGGGCCGCGGCGACCACCTGGTCATGCAGACCGACGGCAACATGGTCGTCTACTCCGCCAAGGGCGGCCCCGTGTGGAGCACGAACACGATCAACGAGGCGGGAGCCTCGGTGATCATGCAGCCCGACGGCAACCTCGTCGTCTACCGCGAGAACGGCTCGCCCGCCTGGGCGAGCAGCGTCCGCCGCGTCATCGCCGAGCCGGTGACCGACACGCTGTTCACGGAGCAGACCCTCCGCCCCGTCCACCAGCTCACCTCCGCCGACGGCCGCTTCAGCGCCGTCATGCAGAACGACGGCAACTTCGTCGGCTACGGCCCCCAGGGCGCCGTCTGGGGCACCGGCACCGGCGGCTCCGGCAACCGCATCACCATGCAGAAGGACGGCAACGCCGTCATTTACGGCTCCGACGGCTCCGTCAAGTGGTTCTCGGGCACGCGCGGCAAGGACCTCCGCCTGGGCATCAACAACGCCGGCTCGCTGATCATCGTGAACCCGTCCGACGACGTGATCTGGACCAGCCAGGCCGCCTTCCCCTCGACGACGCTCTACGCGGCGAACTCGCTCGAGGCGGGCAGCTTCCTCCGCTCCGCGAACGGCGTCTACCGAGCGGTGATGCAGGCGGACGGCAACTTCGTCGTCTACGGCAAGAACGGCCCGATCTGGGCGTCGAAGACCACCCGCGCAGGCGGCTTCTTCGCCCTCGACGCCAGCGGGCAGATCGCCGTGGGCACCGAGACGACGAGCGGATGGTCGGTCGTCCCGCCCGCCGCGTCGGTCGGCCCCTACAAGCTCGTCATGCAGGACGACGGCAACCTCGTCGAGTACGACAGCCGCCGCGCGGTCTGGGCCAGCCGCGGCTGACGCCCCTCCGCCACGACGCCCCCTGGTCCCCGGACCGGGGGGCGTCGTCGTCTCCCCCGCCGTGGGACGATTCCCCGACCCCGCCGCCCTCCCCGACAGGACCCCTGCGATGACGCACCTCCCCTCCGGCCGCTCCCTGACCGCCTCCCTCGCGGCGCTCGCCGCCACGGGCGCGCTCCTGCTGGGCTCGCTGCCCGCCGCCGCGGTCGAGGCCCCGCCCTCGGCGTCCTCCGCCGTCGCTTCCGCCGCGGTCCTCCGTGCCGGCGAGCAGCTCGCGCGCGGCGAGCGGCTGGTGTCCCCCGACGTCGCCTCCTCCCTCGTGATGCAGACCGACGGCAACGCCGTGGTCTACGCCGCCGGCGGCCGTCCCACCTGGGCCTCGGGCACGCAGGGGCGCGGCGACAGCCTGCGGATGCAGGACGACGGCAACCTCGTCGTGTACGCCGCGGACGGGCGCCCGGTCTGGGCGAGCGGCACGGTGGCCGACCCCGGCGGCGAGCTGCGGATGCAGGACGACGGCAATCTCGTCATCTACCGCCGCAGCGGCTCGGCCGCGTGGGCCAGCAGCATCGGCGGCCGGATCGACGAGCCGCGCACCGACACCCTCCGCCGCGGCAGCACCCTCTACGCGGGGAACCGGCTCGCCACCCCGGGAGGCACCACGGCGGTGATGCAGGCGGACGGCAACCTCGTCGTCTACGGGCAGGGCGGGGCTCTCTGGGCGAGCGGCACCCGCGGCCGGGGCGACGTCCTCCGGATGCAGGACGACGGGAACGCCGTGGTCTACACCGCGGACGGCGCGCCCGTTTGGGCCTCGGGCACGTCCGGCGAGCCGGGCGCCACGATGGTCCTCCGCGAGGGCGATCTCCGGATCGCGGACGACTCCGGCGTCCTCTGGAGCAGTGCTGCGCTCGTCGTGCGCGACTCGCTCTCCCCGAGCGGCCTCGTCGTCGCGGGCACGCGGCTGACCTCGACGAGCGGGCAGTGGCGGGCCGAGATGCAGCGCGACGGCAACTTCGTCGTCTACGGGCCGAACGGCGCGGACTGGGCGACGAACACCTCCTCCGCCTCCGGCGCCGCCTTCTCGATGAGCTCCGAGGGCCGGCTCGACGTGGCCGACTCCCGGATCCTCTGGCTGCGGTTCCCGAGGATCTCCTTCGGCATCGGCCAGAGCGGCGTCGTCGCGCCCTACCGCCTCGTGCTGCAGGACGACGGCCGCCTCGTCGAGTACGACGGCATCGGACGGGCCGTCTGGGCCAGCCGGGGCTGACGCGCGACGCATGATGGAGGGGTGAGCGACCCCGGCGACTTCATCCGCTCGGCCCTGGAGTACGAGGGCGACGTCTGGCGCGCGCAGGACGTGCGGGAGCGCCTGGGAGCAGGGCTCGACTCGACGGGCGCCTCGGTCGGGGCGGTCCGCGGCACCGTCCGCGACGCGCTGAGGAAGTTCCGCTCGCTCGAGCACGACGACGTGACAGCCCTCTCCTCCGAGCTGTGGGAGCCGGCGGTGTTCGAGCCGCGGCTGGCGGCCGTCGTGCTGCTGCAGTCCCGAGCCGAGTGGCTGCGCGGCTCCGACCTCACCCGGCTCGAGGGCTTCGTCCGCGACTCCCGCGTGGACGAGCTGAGCGACCCGCTGGCCCGCGACGTCGTCGCTCCGCTCCTGGCCGGGCTGCTTGGTGCGGCGCGGACCCGGGCGGACGCGGTCCTCGACCGCTGGGAGGCGGAGGGCGGGCGCCTGGCGCGCGCGGCCTCCCTGGCGCGGGCCTCGGTCCCGACGGAGCACGGCTGAACGGCCGCTCGGACCGACCGCCCCGCGGAGCCGGACGCCTGCTCAGGCGGCCCGGTGCTCCTGAGCCGCCGTGCCGTCCGCCACCCGGATCCGCGTGTCGAACTCCAGGCCCGGATCGACCCGGTGCGCGATCAGGACCACCGTCCGCCCCTCGGCGGCGCGGAGCAGATCCCCGAGCAGGGCGTCGGCCACGGGAGCGTCCACCGACGCCGTCGGCTCGTCCAGCACCAGGACGCGGAAGTCGGCCAGGAGTGCGCGTGCGAGGGCGATCCGCTGAGCCTGGCCGCCCGAGACGAGCGAGCCCCGCTCCCCCACCCGCGCGTCGAGCCCGCCGCGTGCAGCAAGCCAGGGGCCGAGCCCGACCCGCTCGAGCACCGCCTCGAGCACGGCGCCATCGGCCTCGGGCCGCGCGAAGAGGAGGTTCTGCCGGATCGTGTCGTCGAAGAGGTACGGCTGCTGCTCCACGAGCCCGACCCGCTTCCGCACCTCCGCCTGCGGCAGCGTGCGCGCCTCGACTCCGCCCAGGAGGTAGCTGCCGGAGTGGTCGAGGAAGCGCACCAGAGCGTGCGCGAGCGTGGTCTTCCCGGACCCGCTGCCGCCGGTGACGAGGACGCGCGCACCCTCCCGCAGGTCGAGCGAGACGCCCCGCAGCGCGGGCGTGTGCGCGCCGGGCCAGCTCACCGACAGGTCGCGCAGGACGATACCGGCGCCCCGGGGAGCCGGGGCGTCCGGGTCCACGTCCGCATCGGTCGCGAGCGCCGGCGACGCCGCCTCGGCGTCCAGATCGGCCAGGCGCTGAGCGCTCGAGAGCGCGGTGCGCGCCGCCTGCACGGCGAGCGGCGCGGCGGCGGCGACCTCGAACACCGCGAGCGGCACGAGCGCGACGACACCCAGCGCCGGACCGCCGAGGTCGCCGATCACCGGGATCCCGAGCACGAGGCCCGCCCAGACCGCACCACCCGAGCAGAGGGCGAGGACGGCCGCGGCCAGTCCGGCGGAGGCCGCCCGTCGACGCGCCGCCCGGGCGAGCGACTCCTCCGCGCGTGCCACGTCCGCCAGAGCGTCACCCGCCGCATCGAAGGCGATGAGCACGTCGAGGCGGGTGACCAGCAGGTTGAGGCGCTCGGCGAGCTCCCCGCGCAGCGGCGCCAGCTCGCGATCCGCCTGCGCGGAGAGCCGGCCGGCGCCCAGGGCCCCACCGGCGAAGGCGAGGACCAGCAGCGCCAGCAGCACGGCGCCCATCGCCGGCAGGAGCAGCCAGACGCCGACCACGGAGACCGCAGCGACCAGCGCAGCGACGACCAGCGGCTGCACGACGCGCAGCGGCACGTCCTGCTGGGCGTCGACGTCCGCCACCACCCGGGAGACCAGGTCGCCACGGCGCACGCGGCCCAGCCCGTCCGGCGCGACCGGCACCAGGCGCTCGTAGACGCCCGCCCGGAGCTCCGCGAGCGCGCGGAAGGCGGCGTCGTGGCCGGTCAGCCGCTCGAGGTAGCGGAAGAAGGCCCGCGCCAGCGCGAAGGCCCGCACGCCCACGACGGCCATGGAGAGGAACAGGATCGGCGGCTGCTCGGCCGCGCGGACGATCAGCCAGGCGGAGCAGGCCAGCAGCGCCACGACGGCGGAGGAGGAGAGCAGCCCGAAGGACAGACCCGGCAGGAAGCGGCGCGGCCCGGGCATCGCGGCGCGGAGGACGTCGGAGCGGTTCACCTCGCGACCGCCTCCGCCGGCGCCAGGGCGATCACGGCGTCGGCCGCCGCGACGGTCGCGGGCCGGTGGCTGGCGACGACGACGATCGTCCCGCTCTCCGCCAGCGACCTGAGTCCGGCGAGCAGCGCCCGCTCGGACTCGTCGTCGAGGGCGGCGGTCGGCTCGTCCAGGGCCAGCACCGCGCACCCGCGCTCGAGCAGGCGGTGCACAGCGCGGGCGACGGCGACACGGGCGCTCTGCCCGCCCGAGAGGCCCGTCCCCTCGGCGTCGAGCCGGCGCTCGGGGTCCACGTCGACGGCGGCGATCGCCAGGGCCCGCCGCACGCGCTCGGGGTCCGGCGAGAGTGCTCCGAGCCCGACGGCGGAGGCGACGCTCCCCGGGAGAAGGTCGGGCCGCTGGCCCGCCCAGGCGAGCGTCGAACGCAGATCCGCGACCGGCGACCCGCCGAGCAGCAGCGTGCCCGAGAAGGGCACGAAGCCCGCGAGCGCGGCGATCAGCGTCGACTTCCCGGACCCGCTGGGCCCGGTCACCACGGTGATCGACCCGACGGGGAGCACCGCGTCGACAGGAGCGAGCGTCCGCCCGCGTCCGTCGTCGACCGCGAGACCCCGCAGCTCGAGCGCCCCCGTCGCCGCCGGGGCCTTCCCGCGAGCGGGCAGGGCCGCCGCGCGCTCGAGGACGGCGAAGGCGCGGTCCGCCGCCTGCACCCCGTCCGCCGCCGCATGGAACTCGGCACCGACCTGGCGCACCGGCAGGAACACGTCCGGCGCCAGCACCAGGACGAACAGCCCGACGGCCAGCCCCAGCGAGCCGTCGACGAGCCGCAGCCCGATCGAGACGGCGACCAGCGCGACCGAGAGCGAGCCGGCGAGCTCCAGCACGAAGCCGCTGACGAAGGTCACCCGCAGCACCTTCATCGTGTGCACGCGGTAGTCCTCGGTCAGCGCGCGGATCCGCGTCGCCTGCCGCTCGGCCCGCCCGAAGATCTTGAGTGTTGCGAGGCCGCCGACGGTGTCGACGAAGCCGGACGCGAGCGCCTGCAGCCGCTCCCACTGCCGCGCCTGCACGGCCTGGGTCGCCCAGCCGATCAGCACCATGAACACCGGGATGAGCGGCAGGGTCACCACCAGGAACACCGCGCTGAGCGGATCGGCGAGGAAGACCACGAGCGTCAGGAGCGGCGTCGCCACCGCGGTGGCGATCAGCTGCGGGAGGTAGCGGGCGAAGTAGCCGTCGAGGGAGTCCAGTCCGCCGCCCAGCAGCGCGACGACCCCGCCCGAGCCCCCTTCGGAGCGGCCCGCCGGGCCGAACTCGACCAGTGCGGCGAGGACCGCCTGCCGCAGCTGCGCCTTCGCTCCTGCTCCTCCGCGCACCGCGTTCACCTCGGTCGCCCAGGCGAGAGCCGCCCGCGCCGCGACGACCGCGAGCAGGGCGGCCAGCAGCGGCGCGAGATCGTCGGCGCTCCTCCCGTCGACCGCACCGGCCACCAGCTGCGCCACGAGCCACGCGAAGGCGACGATCGCCAGGGTCCTCGCCAGCGCGAGCACCCCGCCGAGCAGGAGGAACACGCGGGCCGCCCGGGCGTAGCGGAGCAGGCGCGGATCGAGGGGCTTCACGTCAGTGGGCGTCGACCGGGATGTGCGCGCGGCTGATGCGCTTGCGGAAGATCCAGTAGGTCCAGGCCTGGTAGCCGACGATGAGCGGCACGAACACCAGTGCGGTCCAACTCATGACCGCCAGCGTATAGGGCGTGCTGGAGGCGTTCTCGATCGTCAGCCCGTAGGCGGGGACGTTCGAGGCCGGCATCACCGCGGGGAACAGCGTCGCGAAGAGGGCGAGCACGGCGAGCGCGATGGTGCCGGCCAGCAGCGCGAAGGCGCGTCCCTCCCGGCCTCGCGTGATCGCGAGCCAGCCGCCGACGAGGGTCGCGGCCGCGCCCGCCGAGAGCGCCCAGGAGGCGGTGCTCCCCTGGCCGAGGTTGGTCCAGGCCAGGAAGACCGCGGCGACGACCACGGTGAGCAGCCCCGCGCGGGTCGCCAGGCGGCGCGCACGCTCGCGGATACCCCCCTCCGTCTTCAGGGCGACGAAGACGACTCCGTGCGTGAAGAACAGCAGGAGGGTCGTCGCTCCGCCCAGGAGCGCGTAGGGGTTCAGCAGGTCCAGGACGGTGCCGGTGAAGTTGTGGTCGGCGTCCATCGGGACGCCCTGCACGATGTTCGCGAAGGCCACGCCCCAGAGGAAGGCGGGCACCGCGGAGCCGACGACGATCATCGTGTCGAAGCGCCGCCTCCACTGCGCCTCCGGACGCTGGTGACGGTACTCGAACGAGACGCCGCGGGCGATCAGCGCGAGCAGGATGAGCAGAAGCGGCAGGTAGAACCCGCTGAAGAGCGTGGCGTACCACTCCGGGAACGCGGCGAACAGGGCTGCGCCGGCGACGATCACCCACGTCTCGTTGAGGTCCCACACCGGGCCGATCGTGTTGATCAGCACGCGGCGGTCGGTGTCGTCGCGCCCGAGGAACGGGAGCGACATGCCGACGCCGAAGTCGAACCCGTCGAGGACGAAGTAGCCGATGAAGAAGAAGGCGACGATCCAGAACCAGAGAACGGCGAGATCCATGAGGGGTGCCTCCTAGTAGACGGTGCCGACGAGCTGCGGGCGACCGCTCTCCTCGTCGACCTCGGGAGCGTCGTCGGGGCCGGCCTGCGCGGCCCGCTTGATCAGGCGGAACTCGACCACGGCGAGCGTGCCGTAGATCGCGGTGAAGGCGAGCAGCGAGATCAGGACCTCGACGCCGCTCACTCCGGGCGAGACTCCGTCGGCGGTCTTCAGCAGCCCGAAAACGAGCCACGGCTGGCGGCCCATCTCGGTGAAGACCCAGCCCACGATCATCGCCATCAGCGGCAGCGGGGCGGCCCAGATCGCGACCTTCCACATCCACTGCTTCGGCTCGCGGCCCTTCCGGGTGAACCAGAGGCCGGCCGCGGCCACGCCGATGGCCAGGACGCCGAGCGCCATCATCCAGCGGAACGACCAGTAGGTGACCCAGATGATCGGCGTGTAGTCGCCGGGTCCGTAGACCTGGGTGTACTGGGCCTGGAGGTCGTTGATGCCCTCGACCGTGCCGGTGAAGGTGTGCGTCGAGAGGAAGGAGAGCAGGTAGGGGATGCGGATCGAGAACAGCTCGCTCGAGCCGTCCGGCGTGCCCCAGGTGAAGACGGAGAAGGAGGCGTCGACGCCTGTGGAGGTCCTGTAGAGCGCCTCCGCGGCCGCCATCTTCATCGGCTGCGTGTCGACCATCGCGAGGCCCAGCGAGTCGCCGGTGAACAGGGTCAGGCCGCCGCTGACGAGCATCATCCAGGCGCCGAACCTCAGCGCGGGGCGCATGGTCTCGAGGTGCTGGTTCCGGGAGAGGTGGTAGGCCGCGACGCTGATGATGACGGCGGCCGAGACCATGAAGCAGGCGAAGATCGTGTGCGGGAACGCGGCGAGAGCGACCTTGTTGGTGAGGAGCGCCCAGATGTCGGTGAGCTCCGCGCGGCCCTTGGTCTCGTTGATGCGGAAGCCGACCGGGTTCTGCATGAACGCGTTCGCGGCGATGATGAAGTAGGCCGAGAGCGTGGTGCCGAGCGTGGTCAGCCAGATGGTGGCCAGGTGCAGCTTCTCGGGCAGCTTGTCCCAGCCGAAGATCCAGAGGCCGATGAAGGTCGCCTCGAGGAAGAAGGCGAGCAGGCCCTCGAACGCCAGCGGGGCCCCGAAGACGTCGCCGACGAAGCGGGAGTAGTCGCTCCAGTTCATCCCGAACTGGAACTCCTGGACGATCCCGGTCACGACGCCCATCGCGAAGTTGATCAGGAAGAGCTTCCCGAAGAACTTCGTCAGCTGCAGGTAGTGCACCTTCCCGGTGCGCACCCAGCAGGTCTGGAAGATCGCGACGGTGAGCGCCATGCCGATCGTGAGCGGCACGAACAGGAAGTGGTAGATCGTCGTCAGACCGAACTGCCATCTCGACAGCAGGAGCGGGTCCAGGAGTTCGTTCACAGCTCCGAGAGTAGGTCGGCGGAAGGGGTCCGACGGCCTTCGATCCCAGTACGGGGGCGGATGTGCGGCCTTCCGCGAGCTCCTGGCGGCACCCTTTCCGGGGTGGCCCCGGACGCCCCTCCGAGCGCTCCCGCCGACCGGTCGCTCGACGTCGAGACAGTCCCTCTCGACGTCGAGGGAGTCCACCGCGCGGCGACTGCCGAGCGGGGCTCGCCTCCGACGGACGCGCCGCCGCCGGCCTCTCGACACCGAGCGATCAGGCGGGCGACGGAGCGCTGAGACTTCCTCTCACGGGCCTTCAGCGGATTCCCAGGCGCACATCCGCGAGATCGGCTCTGGGAATCCGTTCACCGCGCGACGCATCGATGGACTCGCCCGGTGAAGAGACTCCCGGGGCCGCTGCCGAGGCGCCGTCGGCGGGCGCCCCACGGTCAGCCGGCGTCGACGCGCGAGCGGGAGCCGGAGAACCAGGCGGGCGCCTGGAAGCCGTACTTCAGCACGGGCAGGTCGCGGGTGAGGCGCCAGTAGCCCAGTGCCGCCGCGACGCCGATCCCGCAGACCAGGAGCGGCACGACCGGCCCGATGACGTCGAGCCAGCGCTCTCCGTCGAAGAGCAGCAGGGCGCTCGTGGCGAGCGAGACGAAGAGGACGTGCACCACGTACACCGGGAGCGTGTTGCGGCCGATGAAGGTGATCCAGCCCGCGCCGCGCCGGTTCGAGAGGAAGCGGGCGACCACGAGCCCGGCGAGGACCGCCAGCACGCTCACCAGGACCAGCCCGATCGTCAGCAGCGGGAAGCGGGCGCGGACGGCGAGGATCACGCCGGCGAGCACGAGGAACAGCACGCCGAAGCCGACTCCGCTGAGGATCCCGCGGCGCTCCACGAACGCGATCACCGCGTTCCGCAGGTAGAGGCCGAGCAGGAAGAACATCAGGTAGCGGGCCATGCCGTCCCAGGCGATGTTCCCGGTGCCCTCGGAGGTGCTGGAGCGGACGGCGTACCAGACCACGGCGATCGCGGTCGCGATGCCGATCTGCACCCGCCAGTCGATCCGGCCCTGCGCGAGCTTGGCGGCCACGAAGAAGATCGTGAGCGCGTAGAGGAACCAGAGCCCGTTGTGCGGCATCACCGGCTGGAGGAGCAGCGCGAGCGGGTCGGACTCGTCGGTGCCGCCCGGGTTGGGCACCACCAGGAAGAAGAGGAACCGCACCACGGACCAGAGCAGGAAGGCCCAGACCAGCAGGCTCAGCCGCGAACGCCAGAGCTCCGGCCACGACCGGGTGAGCACGGAGCCGGCGAACAGCCCCGAGGCGAGGAAGAACAGCGGCATCCGGAAGGTGATGAGGAGGAGGTTGATCTCGTTCCACGAGTCGGGGGCGATCCCGGCCGTCGTGGTCCACTGCACGGAGTGGGCCAGGGCGACCAGGATGATCGCGATGCCCTTCGCCGTGTCCACCCAGGTGATGCGTGCGCGTGCCATGAGTCCTCGTCGTGATTGTCCATCGGAAGTCGGCCGGCGGCGACGATGGCGATGGCGATGTGCAAGTGTTGCACGGCTGTGCATCCTCTGTGATGTTCTGCGCGGATCCGATCACGGCGATCCGGTGACGGAGAGACGGCCACCGGGTGCGCGGGTCCTCGGACGGCCTCCTCGTGGACGACGCGCCCCCGCCGATGCCCGAGGATCGAGCCATGACTCGAGCGACGCCCTCCGGCTCCGCCCCCGGCCCCCGCCGCATCCGCCTCCGCCTCCTGGTCGCGCTGCTGGTGCTCGCGCTGGTCCTCGCCGGCGCGGGCATCGCCCTCTCGCTCGCCTCGCGGAGCGGAGGCGCGGGCGCTCCGGCCGCGAGCTCCCCCGACCCCGGCCCGACCTCCTCCGTCGACATGGCCGAGCGCGTCGCCGGTCTCGAGAAGCGCTTCGCCGCCGGGTTCCCGCAGCACAGCATCGTCCTCACGGGCAGCTCCACGATCGGCCGCTGGACGACCTCCAAGGAGGACCTGCGTCCGCTCGAGACCTACAACATCGGGATCGGCGGCACGACCGTCGCCGATCACCTCGCGTGGCTGGACCGCATGGTCGCCCCCTTCGATCCCCGCGCCGTGATCGTGTACGTGGGAGCGAATGACATCAGCGGCGAGGAGGGCTCGCGCACCGGCGCCCAGACCGCCGGCGCCGTCGTCGAGTACCTCCAGCGCGTGGAGGAGGTCGCCCCCGACGCCGAGCTGTTCTACGTCGAGATCGCGGAGACGCCTGCCCGCGCCTCCGTCGGCGCCGAGGTCCGCGCCGCCAACACCGCGGTCAGCGCCTACGCCGAGACGGACGACCGCGTCACCTTCGTCCCCACCGCCGACGCGCTCGTCACCTCCGACGGCTCTGTCGACCCCTCCCTCTTCGTCGACGACGGCCTGCACTTCGACGAGGCCGGCTACGCCCGGTTCTCGGAGGCGGTCCGCGCGGTGGTCCTGCCCGCTCTGGAGTGAACCGGCGGGCCGACGCACTGCAGCCCCGCTCGACGTGAGCGGCCCGGGGACACCGCGCCCGGAGCCCCCAGTGTTGACCCTGAAGGGGGACACGGCCCCTCCGCCGCGCGCGCCTATCCTGGCCCCGCGTCATCGCCGACAGCGCCCTCTGCACCGCCGCAGACCGCCGCTCGCTCAGCAGCGCCGACCGTCTCGGAGTCACCGATGCCCCGCTCGAGGATCCGCCCCCGCGGTCTTGCCCTGCTCACCGTCCTGGCGATCACGGCCGCCGCGCTCGTCGCCGGGCCCGCGGGTCCGGCGTCCGCCGCTCCCGTCGTGCCCGCCGGCTTCACCGACTCCCGGGTGGCGGCCGTCCCCGCGCCGACCGCCCTCGCCTTCACGACCGACGGGCGCACCCTCGTCTCCTCGCAGACCGGAGCGATCCGGGTGATCCGCGGAGGCAGCCTTGTCGCCACTCCGGCCCTCGACCTGCGCTCGAAGGTCTGCGCCAACGGCGAGCGCGGCGTGCTCGGCCTCGCGGTCGACCCGGCACCGGGCTCGCGCACCGTCGTCGTCTACTACACCGCGAAGGGCTCCGACTCCTCCTGCCCGACCAACGCCGGCGGCACGGTGAACCCCGCGGGAGCCCCGCGCAACCGCGTCTCCTCGTTCCAGCTCGGCACCGACGACCGCATCGACCCGGCCTCCGAGCGCGTCCTCCTCGACGGCATCTACTCCCCCGCGAGCAACCACAACGGCGGCGACCTCGCCATCGGCAAGGACGGCCTGCTCTACGTCAGCGTCGGCGACGGCGGCTGCGACTACCGCGGCGGAGTCGGCTCGCCGGGCGGCAGCGGCTGCGGCGGCCGGAACGACGCCGCCCGCGACCCGAACATCCTGAACGGCAAGATCCTCCGGATCACCCTCACCGGGGGCGTCCCGGCCGGCAACCCCTACCTGGGCACCGGGACCGCCTCCTGCCGGCTCGCCCCGGCCGCCGCGGGCGTGCGCTGCCGCGAGACGTTCGCGAGCGGCCTGCGCAATCCGTTCCGGATGGCCTTCGACCCGAACGCGACCGGCACCGTCTTCCGCATCAACGACGTGGGCCAGGACGCCTGGGAGGAGATCGACCAGGGCGTCGCCGGCGCCGACTACGGCTGGAACACCCGTGAGGGCCACTGCGCGAAGACCGGCTCGGCCTCGAACTGCGGAGCCGCGGCGCCCGCCGGGCTCACCGACCCGGTCCACGACTACGCGCACAGCAGCGGCTGCGCCTCGATCACGGGCGGCGCCTACGTCCCCCGCGGCGTCTGGCCGGCCGCCTACGACGGCGCGTACCTCTTCGGCGACTACGTGTGCGGGAAGATCCGGACCCTCGGCCGCACCGGCGCGGCCGGCGACCTCGTGACCGGCCTCGGCGGCAGCAGCGCCGTCGCCATGGCCTTCGGCCCCTCGCGCGGGACCCAGGACCTCTTCTACACCAGCTACGCGAACGGCGGCGAGGTCCGGCGCCTCGCCTACACCGCCGCGGCGAACCGCGCCCCGACCGCGGCCCTCACCGCCGCCCCCTCCTCCGGCGCGGCTCCTCTCGCCGCGCGGCTGAACGGCTCGGGCAGCAGCGACCCGGAGGGCAGTGCCCTGACCTACCTGTGGTCGTTCGGCGACGGCACCCCCGACCGCATCACGACCGGCCCGACCTTCACCCACAGCTACGCCGCCGGCAGCTGGACCGCGTCCCTCCGCGTCCGCGATCCGAAGGGAGCCGTCTCCGCCCCCGCGACGACGAGGATCACCTCGGGCGACAGTGCCCCGACGGTGAGCATCACCGCACCCGCCGACGGAGGGGTGTTCGTCACGGGCCGGAGCTACGGCCTCCGCGCCACGGCGACCGACGCCGAGGACGGCGTCCTTCCCGCCTCGGCGCTCACCTGGACCGTCCAGCGTCGCCACGCTCAGCACACCCATCCCTTCCTCGGGCCGCTGGCGGGGAACGACCTCTCCTTCGTCGCCCCCGGCCCGGAGGACCTCGCCGCCGCCGCGGACAGCGACCTCCTGATCAGCGTCACGGCGACGGACTCGAGCGGAGTGTCGACGACGGCGACGCGGACGTTCTCCCCACAGAAGGTCTCCGTCACCCTGGCCACCGCTCCCGCCGGCCGGACGGTCGTCGTCAACGGCACCGAGGTCGCCGGAGGCACGACCGTCGTCTCGTGGGCGGGCTCGGCCCTCCAGCTGGAGGTCCCGGACCAGACCGACGCGTCGGGCACGGCCTACCGGTTCTCGTCCTGGTCGGACGGCGGCGCCGCCTCGCACAGCGTCGTCACTCCCGGGAGCAGCACCACGCTGACGGCGACCCTCGTCGCCGCCGGGCTCCCCGGCGCGCCGACCGCGGTCACCGCCACGGCGGGCTCGGACGGCACGGCGACGCTCGCGTGGTCGCCCCCCGCGGGGACCGGTGGCTCGGCGGTCACCGGCTACCGGGTGTCGCGCGACGGGTCCGACACGAGCGGAGCCGGAGCCTGGAGCGCCGTGGTCGCCGCGACCAAGCGCTCGCAGACCTTCACGAAGCTGGTCCCGGGCCGCAGCTACACCCTCTCGGTGCAGGCGGTCACGGCGAACGGCACCGGCCCGGCGGCCTCCGCGCTCGTCGCCGTCCCCTGACCGCTCGGCGTCCACCGGCCTCCCGGGCGCAGCCCTGCCGCCGCCCAGCCGTGCGCCCCTACGATCGAGCCATGCCGAGCATCCGGAGCCGCCGTCGGCCCCAGCCCTTGATCGAATCCGCGGCGGGCGGGGGCGCCCGGTGAACGACACCCTCACCGGGATCCTGGACTTCGTCGTCAGCGTCCCCCCGGTCTGGCGGACGCTCCTCGCCGGACTCGCGATCTTCTTCGAGACCACGATCCTGGCGGGCCTCGTCGTCCCCGGCGACACGATCGTGATCGTCAGCGCGACCGGCGTGACCAGCCCGCTGCAGTTCGCGGCGCTGGCCGTCACGGTCGTCATCGGCGCCCTCTGCGGCGAGTCCGTCGGCTTCTACCTCGGCCGCTGGTTCGGGCCGCGGATCCGCGCGTCGCGCCTGGGACGCCGGCTCGGCGAGAAGAACTGGCTGAAGGCCGAGCGCTACCTCGCGCGGCGCGGCGGGTTCGCCGTGTTCCTCTCGCGATTCCTGCCGGTGCTGCACTCGCTGATCCCGCTGACGGTGGGGATGAGCGGGATGCGCTATCGGACCTTCATGGCCTGGACGATCCCGGCGTGCGTGCTCTGGTCGTCCGCCTACGTCGGCGTCGGCGCGGCCGCGGCGGGCAGCTACCGGGAGCTCTCGGAGAGCCTGCACGGCGCCGGCTACGTCTTCGTGGGCGTCATCGTCGTCTTCGCCCTGCTCGTGCTCCTCGGGAAGAAGCTCCTGAACAGAGCGGAGGCGCGTCACCTCGACGAGTGACGCGCCTCCGGGCGTGGATCCGGGGAGGATCAGTCGACGAGACCCGCCGACTTCAGCCACTCGCCCGCGATCGCGGACGCGGACTTCTGCTCGTTGACGCTCTCGGAGTTGAGGGCGACGAGGTCGTCCGCCGTGAGCTTCGCGCTGACCGCGTTCAGCACCTCGGCCGCGTCGTCCGTGATCTTGCTCGAGACGATCGGCACGACGTTGTCGGCCACGAACAGTCCGTCCGGGTCCTCGAGAGCGACGAGGTCGTTCTTCTGGATGTTCGGGTCGGCCGTGTAGACGTTCGCCAGCTGGATCTGGTCGCTGGTGAGCGCGTCGACGGTGGTCGATCCGCCGCTGTCCTCGATCGCCTGGAAGGTGGTCGTGATGCCGTACTTCGACTGCAGGGTGTCGGGCCCGTAGGGGCGCGTCTGCAGCTCGGAGTTGCCGCCGACCACGATCGGGTCGGTGACGTTCTTGAGCGACGCGATGTCGGTCAGGTCCCACTTGTCGGCGAAGGCCTGGGTGACGGTGTACGAGTTCTGGTCGCTGGCCTCGGCGGCGTCGAGGGCGCGGAGGCCGTCGGGCAGCGCGTCGCCGAGCGCGGAGTACACGTCGTCGGCGGTGGTGGCCGTCGCGTCGGGCTCGAGCGCCTGCAGGAGGCTGCCGTCGTACTCCGGGAAGACGTCGATGGATCCGCTCTCGATCTCGGGCAGGTAGATCTCGCGCTGGCCGATGCGCAGCTGGCGGTCGACGGTGAAGCCGTCGTTCTCCAGGGCCTGCGCGTAGATCTCGGCGAGGATCTCGTTCGAGTAGTAGTCCTGCGAGCCGACCACGATGGTCTCGCTGCCCGCAGTCGCACCCGATCCCTCATCGAGCGGATCGCTCGAGGAACACCCTGCCAGTGCCACGACGGCACCGACCGCGAGTGCGCTGAGCGCGACACGGCCCTTCGTGAAATGTGCTGTGAACATTGCTATTTCCCTTCTTCGATGGGGATTCCCATCACCGCGCGTCGTCGGGGCGACGAGGCGCGGGAACCTGTGCGGCCGGCGGTGCCGGCCAGGCCGAGCACGACTCCGCGCGGCACGGCGAGCCGCTGGAGGAGGGCGAACAGGACCTCGCTGAGGAGCGTCAGCACGATCACCAGGATCGAGCCGGCGAGCATCTGCGGGTAGTCCCCCGACTTCACTCCGCGGAAGATGTACTGCCCGAGGCCGCCGGCGCCGATGTAGTCGGCGAGCGTGGCGGTCGCGATGATCTGCAGCGCCGCCGAGCGGAGCCCGCCGATCAGCAGCGGCAGCCCCAGCGGGATCTCGACCTTCGTCAGGATCTGCCACTCGGTCATGCCCATCGAGCGCGCCGCGTCGACCGTGCGGCGGTCGACCGCCTCGAGCCCGGAGTACGCGCCGGCGAGCACCGACGGGATCGCGAGCACGACGAGGGCGATCACCGGAGCGCCGAGGCCGAGCCCCAGGCTCATCGCCGCGAGGACGAGCACGCCCAGCGTCGGCAGGGCGCGCAGACCGCCTGCGACCGGCACGGCGATGCCCTTGCCGCGCCCGGTGTGCCCGATCAGGTAGCCGATCGGGATCGCGATCGCGGCCGCGATCACGAGCACCAGCAGGCTGATGCCGACGTGCTGGGCGACACGGGTCGGGATCGCGTAGACCCCGGTCCAGTGCGCGGGGTCGGCGATCCAGGCGAAGGCCTCGGCGATAAGGTTCACGACGTCACCGCCCTCTCGACCGCGACCGGTCTGCGCGAGCGGCGCGTGCGGTCCAGAGCCGTCCAGGGCATGAGGAGACGGCCGATCAGCACCAGCAGTCCGTCGAGCACCAGCGCGAGGACGATCGTGAGGACGATGCCCGTGACGATCTCACCGGTGATGCCGCGCTGGAAGCCGTCGGTGAAGAGCAGGCCGAGGCTCTGGATCCCGAGCACCGCGCCGACCGTCACCAGGCTGACCGTGCTGACCGTGACCACGCGCAGGCCCGAGAGCAGGACCGGGCCGGCCAGCGGGAACTCGACCCGCCAGAAGCGCGCCCAGCCGGAGTAGCCCATCGCGGTCGCCGACTGGCGGACGTCGTCCGACACCGCGCCCAGTGCGTCCGAGGTGGTGCGGACCATCAGCGCGACGCCGTAGAGGGTGAGACCCGTGATCACGTTGGCGGTCGAGCGGAGCGGGATGCCCAGCAGGACCGGCAGCAGGATGAACATGGCCAGCGAGGGGATGGCGTAGAGCACGCCGAGCCCTGTCAGCAGGGTGCCGCGGCTCCAGCGGTAGCGGTTCGCGAACCAGCCGAACGGCAGCGAGACGAGGAAGCTGAGCAGGATCGGCGGGACCGACAGGGCCAGGTGCGCCAGCAGGTTCGCGACGATCGCGTCCGTGTTGTTGACGACCCAGTTCACGCGGCGGGGCCGTCCTGCGCGCGCAGCACTCCGGTCGGGCGCCCGTCGCCGTCGACCACGATGCGGGCGCCGTCGCGCTCCTCGATCCGGAGCGAGCGCTTGCCGCGGTCGGCACCGACGAAGCCGGCGACGAACTCGCTCGCGGGGTTCGCCAGGATCTCGGCGGGCGAGCCCTTCTGCGCGATCCGGCCGCCCTTCTCGAGGATGACGACCTGGTCGCCGAGGAGGAACGCCTCGTCGATGTCGTGGGTGACGAAGACCACGGTCTTGTCGAGCTCGTCCTGGAGCCGCAGGGTCTCGCGCTGCAGGTCGGCGCGCACGAGAGGGTCGACCGCCCCGAACGGCTCGTCCATCAGCAGGATGTTCGGGTCGACCGCCAGGCCGCGCGCCACACCGACGCGCTGCTGCTGGCCGCCTGAGAGCTGGCTGGGGTACCGGGCGGCGAGCGCACGGTCCAGTCCGACCGTGTCCATCAGCTCGAGCGCGCGGGCGTGCGCCTGCTTCTTGGCGACCCCGTTCAGCCTCGGCACGGTCGCGATGTTGTCGATGACCTTGCGGTGCGGCAGGAGGCCGGAGTTCTGCATCACGTAGCCGATGCGGCGGCGGAGCGCGACGGCGGGCAGGGACGAGATGTCCTCGCCGTCGATCTCGATGGTGCCGGAGGTCGGCTCGATCATCCGGTTGATCATGCGGAGGATCGTGGTCTTCCCGCAGCCCGAGGAGCCGACGAAGACGGTCGTCTGCCGGGAGGGCAGCACGAGCGAGAAGTCGTCGACCGCCCGCGTGCCGTCCGGGTACTGCTTGCTGACGTTGCGGAACTCGATCACGAGGCCGCCCGCCGTCCGGCGGTGTGCGCGCCGATCTGTCCCTGGTCCACGACTGTGCCCGCTCTCGCTCCGCGCGTCCGGCCGTTGCACGGCCCGCGGCCCCGAACGGGGCCAGGCGGCAAGGAAAACACCAATAGCAGCCGCCTGCCAACCCGGACCGCGAAGTGTTGCGGGATGTTCCGGGAGCGACTAGGGCCTTGACAGTCCTAGCCGGTCAGGACTCCTCGACGGCTCCGTAGTGCGAGGTCATGTAGTGGCGCAGCAGCGAGCGGCTCTCGTCGATGAAGCGCTGGTCGCCGTTGGGGTCGATGAGGAACGCCCGCGTGAGCAGCGCGTCCGCGACCTCGATGGTCACCTCGAGGCGGAAGGACAGCTGCGCGCCGCCCGGGAGGCCGTACTCGGACGCGAGGATCTCGGCGAAGCGGCGGGCGAAGAAGCCGGCCTCGAACGCCTCGCCCGCGACCTCGGGGGCGTGGATCGTGTCGACGAAGCGGATGGAGCGGAAGCCCGGCTCGTTGCGGTGCATCTCGCAGAAGGCGTCGATGGCGCAGTCGACCGCGCCCCACCAGTTGCCCGGGTGGGTGTCGCGGATCTCGGTGATGACGCGGCGGCGGAAGCGCTCGAGGGCCCGCTCGCGCAGCGCCTGGAGGACGGCGATGCGGTCCGGGAAGTAGCGGTAGACCGTGCCGATCGCGGCTCCCGCGCGCTCGGCGACCATCGCCGTGGTCAGGCGGTCGAAGCCGACCTCGTCGACGACGGCGGCCGCCGCGTCGAGCAGCGAGGCGAGACGGGCGGCGCTGCGCACCTGCACCGGCTCGTTGCGGACCTGGGACGATTCACCGAACGGTCGATCGACGAGGTTTCCAAGAGGCACGGCGGGCTCCTTCGGTCGTGGTTCCTACAATCGTACGCACGGCGACCGCCGGTCGGGGTCGTCTCATCGAAAGTCCCTCGTGTTTCGCGCCCCCGGAAGGGCGACGGCTCCGCGGGTCCGATCCACCCGGGAGAAACCATGTGCGGACGCTTCGTCCTCTCGCAGACCACCGCCGACCTGGTGGCGCTCTTCGACATCGACGAGCCGGGCGCCGACCTTCCGGAGCCGTCCTGGAACATCGCGCCGACCCAGCGGATCGCCGTCGTCGCGGAGTCGATGAAGGGGGTCGAGGAGGGCAGCCCGCCGCGGCGTCGGCTCGCCGGAGCCCGCTGGGGCCTGGTGCCCCGCTCCGCCGCCGACCCGTCCGCGGGGCCGCCGCTGTTCAACGCGCGGATCGAGTCCGTCGCCGAGAAGCCCTCGTTCCGCGAGTCCTACGCCTCCCGGCGCGCGATCGTGCCCGCCTCGGGCTGGTACGAGTGGCGGGTCGGCGCGGACGGGGCGAAGGCACCCGTCTACGTCTCGCCGGGCGAGGGCTCGCTCCTCCTGTTCGCCGGTCTCTACGAGTGGTGGCGCTCGGCCCAGCCGGGCTCTCCGTGGCTGCTCTCGGCGACGGTCCTCACCCGCCCCTCCGCCGGGCCGCTCACCGAGGTGCACGAGCGGATGCCCGTGCTGCTGCAGCCGGAGCTGATCGAGGACTGGCTGGACCCGGCGTCCCCCGGGGACGGCGAGCTGCTGCGCGCGGCCGCCGAGGGCGCGGCCGAGCTGTCCGAGGAGCTCGAGGTGCACGGCGTCGGTGCAGCCGTGGGCTCCGTCTCGGCGAAAGGCCCCGAGCTGATCGAGCCCACCGGAGCCTGACGATCGCGTGAGAGCGCGATCCGCGGTCCGGCATCCGTTCTGACAGACTGGGCGGATGCCGCTGACGCCCGAGAGCAAGCCCCTGAGCGCAGGCAAGGCGGAGGTCATGCACCGCGCCGCCCGCCTCGAGGACCGACTCCACTCCTTCCGGATGAGGCGCGTGAAGCGCAAGGGCTACGTCCCGAGGGTCATCCCCTACACCGGCTACGGCTCGACGACGCAGCTGCGCGTCCTGGCCCGCGTCCTCTACACGCGGCCGACCCCTCCCGGGGTCGAGGAGGTCCGCCCCGTCGAGGGCGTGCGCGGCTGGCGGAGCTTCACCAGCGTCTTCGTGAGCGGGGCCGTCGTGACCGTCGAGGCCGACGGGCAGACCCACCGGGTGACGGCCGACCGCGGCGGAGTCGTCGACGCGGACCTCCCGATCACGCTCGAGCCCGGCTGGCACACCATCACCTTCTCGACCGCGGGCTCGAAGCCCGTCGAGGCGCCCGTCTTCATCGTGCGTCCGGAGTCGCGGCTGGGCGTCGTGTCGGACGTGGACGACACGGTGATGGTCACCGCGCTCCCCCGCCCCTTCGTCGCCGCCTGGAACACCTTCGTGCTCGACGAGCACGCCCGGATGCCCACGCCCGGCATGGCGGTCTTCCTCGACCGCTTCGCCCGGCAGTACGAGGGCTCCCCGGTCATCTACCTCTCCACCGGCGCGTGGAACGTCGCCCCGGCGCTCACCCGCTTCCTCTCGCGGCACCTGTACCCGGCCGGAGCGCTCCTCCTGACCGACTGGGGCCCGACGCACGACCGCTGGTTCCGCAGCGGCAAGCAGCACAAGGAGATGAACCTCCGCCGACTCGCGGCCGAGTTCCCGGACGTGCGCTGGCTGCTGGTCGGCGACGACGGGCAGCACGACGAGGAGATCTACTCCGACTTCGCGGACGAGCACCCCGACAAGGTCGCGGCGATCGCGATCCGCCAGCTCTCGACCGGCGAGGCGGTGCTCGCGGGAGGCCGCTCCAAGGCCGAGGACCGCTCCCTGACCAGCGGCACGACCTGGGTCTTCGCGCCCGACGGCGCGGGCATCTCCGAGCAGCTGACGGAGCTCGGCATCCTCTGATCCCGCACCGGCTCCGGGAACGACGGAGCCGTCCGCTCCCCGGGGGGAGGGACGGCTCCGGTCGATCGGCTCGGACTACGCCTGGTGGGCGGCCTGCAGGTCGAGGGTGATGGTGACCTTCTCGCCGATGAGCACGCCACCGGTCTCGAGGGCCGCGTTGTAGGTCAGACCGAAGTCGGTGCGGTCGATGGTGGCCTTGGCGGTGAGGCCGGCCTTGTAGTTGCCGTAGGGGTCGGTGCCGAAGCCGCCGAACTCCACCTCGAAGGTGACGGGCTTGGTGGTGCCCTTGATGGTGAGCTCGCCGTCGACGAGGAAGTCGTCGCCGTTCGGGCGGACGGCGGTCGAGACGAAGTGGATCTCCGGGTACTTCTCGGCCTCGAAGAAGTCGCCGGTGCGGAGGTGGCCGTCGCGGTTGGGCTCGTTGGTGTTGACGGAGGCGACCTCGGCGGTGGCCTCGACCTTGGAGTCGAGCGGGTTCTCGCCGGTGGTGAACGTGGCGGTGAAGCGCTCGAACTTGCCCTTGACCTTGCTGATCATCAGGTGGCGGACGCTGAACGCGACCTCGCTGTGGGTGGGGTCGATGACCCAGGTGCCGGCCTTGTAGCCGGGGATGGTGACGGTGTCGGTCATGGTTTCTCCTCGAGTGTGACGGTCGTCGCGGGGAGAGCGTCCCCGTCCGATGTATGCAAGCGCATCGACGTCGATCAGTATTCCATGTAGCGACAACTATTTCATCCACGTTCCGTCGAAGGATCGGCGGACACCGCGTGAACACGGAGCGCCGCACCCCGGACGGGGGTCGGAGACGCTCCCCGAGCAGTCGTCAGCGGTCGGCGGGAGCCGGGTTGCGGATGCCGAGGAGGGAGACGACGCCGCCGGCGACCAGGAGGGCGGAGGTCGCGACGGCGGCACGGGAGAAGCCCTCGACGTCGAGCGAGTCGCCGACCACGAGCGAGGTCGCGGCGATGGCGACCAGCCCCGCGATGCGCGAGACGGCGTTGTTCACGGCGGAGCCGACTCCGCTGTGCCCGTCCTCCACCGCGCCGAGGATCGTCGAGGTCAGCGGAGCGACCGTCACCGCGAGGCCGAAGCCGAACAGGAGGATGCCCGGCAGCAGCTGCGTGGCGTAGTCGGCGCCCTCGTCGACGAAGGAGAGCAGGAGGAACCCGGCCGCGGCGATCAGCGGTCCGACGCCCATGAAGAGCCGCGGGCCGAACCGCGCCGACAGCGACCCGGAGACCTGCGAGAGCAGGAGCAGCAGGATCGTCGGCGGGAGCGTCGCGAGCCCGGCCAGGGTCGCCGAGAAGCCCAGGGTCTGCTGCAGGAACAGGCCCAGCGCGAAGAAGCCGAAGGAGAGCGCGCCGTAGACGAACGCCGTCGAGACGTTGCCGACGGTGAAGTTCCGCGACGCGAAGAGCGACAGCGGCAGCATCGGATGCGCCGCTCGCCGCTCCCACACGACGAACGCGACGAGGGCGGCGACTCCCCCGATCAGGGCGGTCAGCACGAGCGGATGCTGGATCCCGAGCCGCTCCTGCTCGATCAGCGCGAACACCGGCCCTCCCAGGCCGATCACCCCGAGCACCGCGCCGAAGCCGTCGATCGGCACCCGGGTCCCCGAGTCGACCGCGCCGAGCCTGCGCAGCAGGACCAGCGTCACCGCGATCGGCAGCAGGTTGAGCGCGAAGACGTACCGCCACGAGCCCGCGTCCACCAGCAGGCCGCCGAGCACGGGCCCGGCGATCGTCGCCGTGCCGGTCCAGGCCGTCCACGCACCGATGGTCCGAGCCTGCGCGGCGCCGTGGACGGTCGCGATGATGAGGGCGAGCGAGCTGGGCACGAGGATCGCGCCGGCGGCACCCTGGAGCATCCGCGCCACGATGAGGACCTCGGCGGTGGGGGCCAGCGCGCACAGCAGCGAGGTGACGCCGAAGCCGATCAGGCCGATGGTCATGCTGCGGGCCCGGCCGATGCGGTCGGCGAGCGAGCCGGCCACGAGGATCAGCGCGCCGAGCGTGATCAGGTACCCGTCGACCACCCACTGCTGCACCGCGAGCCCGCCGCCGAGCTCGCGGGTGATGGCGGGCAGGGCGACGTTGACGACGGTGCCGTCGAGGAAGGCGACGAAGGAGGCGAGGACGGCCACCACGAGCACCGCGCGGCGGCGCGTCTCGGCGGGGTCGGCGGAGGCGGTCATGCTCGGGCTCTGGTCACCCGCTCACCGTACCGGCGGCCGCCGCTCCCGGAGCCGGGAGGGCGGGCATCAGGGCCCCCGAGCGCGGCCGCACGACGGATCCAGACTCGTCGCCTACTCTCGTAGCCATGTCTGCGCAAGGAACCGCCCGCGGCGGCGTGCTCGCCCGGGTCCTCGGGATCGTCGGAGCCAGCCTCGCCGGGGGCCTGCTGATCACGGTCGGGGTCACTCCCGCCCTCGCCGTCACCGGTCTCGCCGAGAACAACCCGATCGGGCTGTTCGAGACGGTGCCCGAGTACCTCGAGCTCGGCCAGCTGGCCCAGAAGACCGAGATCTACGCGAAGCGCACCGACGGCTCGGACGAGCTGCTCGCCTCCTTCTACGCGCAAAACCGCGAGGAGGTGGCCTTCGACCAGGTCAGCCAGTCCGTGAAGGACGCGGCGGTCTCGACCGAGGACCCGCGCTTCTACGACCACGGCGGCGTCGACCTGCAGGGCACGATCCGCGCGGTGCTCAGCAACATCGTCGGCGGGGACCTCCAGGGCGGATCCTCCATCACTCAGCAGTACGTCAAGAACGTCCTCGTGCAGAAGGCGGAGTCGCTGAGCGCGACCGACGAGGCGGCCTCCGAGGCCGCCTACGAGGAGGCGACCGCGACCACTCCGAGCCGCAAGCTCAAGGAGATGAAGCTCGCCGTCGACCTCGAGAAGAAGTACAGCAAGGACGACATCCTCCTCGGCTACCTCAACATCGCCGGCTTCGGCGGCCAGGTCTACGGCATCCAGGCGGCGGCCGAGTACTACTTCTCGACCAGCGCGGCCGACCTGAGCCTCGCGCAGGCCGCGAGCCTGATCGCCACGGTCAACAACCCCAACGGCCTCAGGATCGACCAGCCCGAGAACATCCCGGACAACAAGATCCGCCGCGACTACGTCCTCGACCAGATGCTCCAGGAGGGGAAGATCTCGCAGGCCGACCACGACGCCGCCGTCGCCGAGGAGGTCGTCCCCGCGATCACGCAGACGCCCACGGGCTGCCAGACCGCCGGCAACGCGGCCTTCTTCTGCGACTACATCACCCGCGTCGTCCAGAACGACCCGGCGTTCGGCGACGACGCGGACACCCGCCTCGCGAACTTCCAGCGCGGCGGCTACAAGATCTACACGACGCTCGACCGCGACCTGCAGGACACCGCGGCGAACGCGACGAACAACGCCGTCCCCAAGGTCCCCACCCTCGACACCAACATCGGCAGCGCGACCGTCTCGATGGAGGTCGGCACCGGCCGGATCCTGGCGATGGTGCAGAACAAGGACTACGACGCGGCCGGCGCCGTGAACGGCGCGAACTTCTCCGCCGTCAACTTCAACACCGACACGGCCTTCGGCGGCTCCGCCGGGTTCCAGGTCGGATCGACCTACAAGGTGTTCACGCTCGCGCAGTGGCTCGCGAGCGGACGCACCCTGAACGAGACGATCAACGGCCGAGAGCGCACCTTCTCGGGCTTCCCCGCCAGCTGCGCGCCGGACGGCGAGCTCGACACCTCCTACGAGGTCAACAACGACGACAGCGAGAACGGCAGCTACAGCGTGCTGACCGGCACGTTGCAGTCGATCAACACCGTCTACGTCTCGATGGCGCAGCAGCTCGACCTCTGCGCGATCCGCGACCGCGCGGTCGGCTTCGGCGTGAAGGCGGCCGACGGCGGCGAGGTCGACTACAAGCCGTCCGCCGTCCTCGGCTCGGACACGCTCATCTCCCCCCTCTCGATGGTCACCGCCTTCGCCGGCTTCGCCAACAACGGCACCGCCTGCTCCGCGATCGCCATCGACTCGATCACCGACGCGACCGGCGCCGCCGTCCAGCCGCCGACCTCCACCTGCAACCAGGCCCTCAGCCCCGAGCTGACGGCGGTCGCGAACTACGCCCTGCAGCGCGTCGTCACCGGCGGCACGGCCGCCCAGTCCGACCCGGACGACGGCATCGAGCACATCGGCAAGACGGGCACCACCGACAACGCGGAGTCGACCTGGATGGACGGCGCGAGCTCGCGCGTCGCGACCGTGGTCTGGGTGGGCAACATCGACGGCCACACCTCGATGCGCGAGGTCCGCTTCCCGAACTCGGAGCTCGAGAGCCGCCCGTACGCCTCCAACATCCGCCACTACATCTGGAACTCGGTGATGACCCGCGCCGACCAGAAGTACGGCGGAGACGACTTCGAGGAGCCCAGCAGCGCCCTGCTGAACGGCCGCCAGATCGCCGTGCCGACCGTCTCCGGCCGCTCGGTCGACGACGCCACGGAGGCGCTGGAGGACCTCGGCTTCGACGTCGAGGAGGGGGCGACCATCGACTCGTCGCTCCCGGCCGGCGTGGTGGCGGGCACCGACCCGGCCGCGGGCACGACCGTCGCGCGCTACTCCGACATCGGCCTGCTGATCAGCAACGGCTCGCAGGTCCCGGCTCCCGCCACCCAGGCACCGGCTCCGGCTCCGACCGGCACGGGAGTCCCCGCGACCGAGGCTCCCCCGGCGACGCCCACGGCGACCCCGACAGCGACAGCCACGGCGACTCCGACGGCGGAGGTCGAGGAGTGAGCTTCGACGCGGACTTCCTCGGCGTCCCCGCGGGTGCGCCGCGCCTGAGGGTCGAGCGCCCGGTGCGGCTCCTGCCGTACACGCACTTCGAGGTGCTGCTGGATCCGGAGCGGCGCCTGGCCGTCTCGACGGCCGTGAACATCGACGGCGCGCGCCTGGTCGAGCTCGGCCGCGGCGACGACTGGCACCTCGACGACCGCATCCCCGCCTCCGAGCAGACCGGGCCGGAGGTGTACGCCCGCAACGACCTCGACCGGGGCCACCTCGTCCGCCGCCGCGACCCCGTCTGGGGCGACCGGGACGAGGCCGCCGCGGCCAACCGCGACAGCTTCTGCTACACGAACGCCGCGCCCCAGGCGAGCGGCTTCAACCAGTCGCAGGAGCTGTGGCTCGGGCTCGAGACCCTGGTGCTCGAGTACGCGCAGACCTGGCGCACGCGCCTGAGCGTCTTCACCGGGCCCGTGCTCGCGGACGACGACCCGGTCTACCGCGGTACGGGCATCCCCCGCCGCTTCTGGAAGATCGCAGCGTGGAGCCCGGACGGATCGACGCTCGCGACGAGCGCGTACCTGCTCGACCAGAGCGAGCTCGTGGAGCGCGTGCGCGAGGGCCTGGTGCCGCTCGGCGGCTTCAGGACGTTCCAGCTGCCGGTCGCCGCGATCGGCGAGCTGACAGGTCTCGACGTGGACCTCCTCGCCGGGGCCGACGTGCTCGGCTCGGCAGGACTCCGGCCGGAGCCGTGGCGCGAGATCGTCGAGCCGTCCGACGTGGCGAGCGGCCTCCTCCCCCGCTGAGGCTCCGCCGGGGGCAGGATGGGCGGATGAGCACCCCCGTCCTGGTCGAGATCACCTCCGGCGCCGTCGTCCTCCGCGACCCGGAGGGTCCGCTCGTCCGCGTCGACGAGGCGGGCTACCTCCGCGGCGACGGGGTCTTCGAGACCGTCGCGGTCCTCGACGGACGTCCCCGCGCGCTCGGCGAGCACCTCGAGAGGCTGGCCGGATCGGCCCGGGCCGTCGGGCTGACGATCCCGGAGGCGCCCCTCTGGTCCCGAGCGGTCGACCTCGCCGTGGCGGAGCACGATCGGGTCGACGACCTGACGGTCCGCTTCATCGCCGCCCACGGCTCGGGCGACTCCGCCCGGTGCACCGTGCGCGCGGCTCCGACTCCCGACTCGAGCGCGCTCCGGGAGAAGGGCGCGGCCGTCGTCGTGCTGGACCGCGGGTACGCGAGCGGTCCGCTCGCGCCGTGGCTGCTCCCGGGCGTCAAGACCACCTCGGGCGCCGTCACCCGGGCGGCGCTGCGCGAGGCGGCGTCCCGGGGCGCGGACGACGTGGTCTGGCGCACGAGCGACGGGCTTCTCCTCGAGGGGGCGACGTCGAGCCTGGTGCTCCTCGGCGACGGGGTGCTCGCGACGCCGCTCTCGGACAGCGTGCTCGCCGGCACGACGGTCGAGCGGGTCCTCGCGCTGGGCGAGCGCCGCGGGCTCGCGTCGTCGCGCCGCGAGCTGCCGGTCTCGGCGCTCACCGGTGCCGATGCGGCGTGGCTGGTGTCGAGCACCCGGCGGGCGATCCCCGTCCGCTCGGTCGACGGCGCACCGCTCTCGATCGACGCGGGCCTGACGGCGGCTTTCGAGGCGGGGCTGCTCGCCGGCTGATCGCGTCCGCGGCTCGGACTCCCTGCGCGTCAGGCCGCTGCGGCCAGCGCGCGGGAGGTGTGCGGGCCGACGCCGGCCTCCTCCGCGTCTCCGAGATCGGCGAGCGTGTCGACGTCCAGCCTCAGCGTCGACGAGCCTGGCAGCACGACGACGGCGCAGCCCGCGTCGCGGTGCCGGGCCAGAGAGCCCGGGCCGAACGCCGGAGCGACGAGGGCTCCGGCCGCCAGCAGGAGCGCCGTGGTGCCGCTCCCCTCGCGGTCCGGGACGACGGCCGGGAGCGACCGCGTCGCGAGCGCCTCGGAGAGGTCCGACGGCAGCAGGGCGGGCAGGTCCCCGGTCAGCACGATCACCGGGGCGCCCGGCCGGCGGTGGAGGGCGGCCTCGGCTCCCCCGGACACGGCGGCGTCGAGGGTCCCCGGGTCGGGCACCACCACCAGCTGCGGGTGCTCCGCCCGTGCGCGGTCGGCCGCACCGGCGTCGGAGGTGACCAGGAGAAGGCTCGCCACCGGCTCCGCGGCGGCCACGGCGGCGAGCGTGTCCAGGAGGAACGCCTCGGCCAGCGCCGCGCGGCCCGGCACGTCGAGGCGCGTCTTCGAGCCGCCGCGGCCCTTGAACACGACGACCGCGCTCCAGCCGGTCACGCGCGCTCCTCGCGCGAGGCTGCTCCGGCCGCGAAGCCCTCGGCGAAGGCCTCGTCGGCGCCGAGGCGGAACATGTCGTCGGGGCCCGTGCGGGTCAGCGTGCGGGCACCCGGGCTCTCGACCCTCGTCACCAGGCGGGCGAGCCCGCGGACGACGGCGACGGGGCGTCCGCTCGCCTTGCCCTTCACCAGGTCGCCGAGCGCGGCGATCTCGTCCGCGACGGCCGGCATGGTCACTCCTAGCGTGCGCCCCAGGGCGTCGACCCCGCCGCGGAGGTCGTCGATCACGAGGACGCCCGCGGCTCCGATGGCCGCGTCGGTCTGCCCGACCCGCCAGGCGCGGCCCAGGGTGTCGCTGACGAGCACGCCCACCTCCACGCCGAGCCGCTCCCGGAGGCCCGCGCAGAGGGCCCGCGCCGAGGCGTCCGGGTCGAGGGGGAGGAGGAGGACCGTCCCCTCCGCGACGTTGCTGGCGTCGACTCCGGCCGCCGCCTGGACGATCCCGAGGCGGTTCTCGACGATGCGGGTGACGCCGGAGCCGTGCGCCCGGCTGGCGACGACGCGGACGGTCTCGGCCGTGATCGCGTCCTCGCGGTCGGTCGCGGCGACGACGCGCCCCTCCGCCTTCGAGACGATCTTGCTCGTGACGACGAGGATGTCGCCGTCCGCGGGCCGGTCCTCCTCGGCGGCGGCGGCGACGGCCGCGAGGATCAGCTCGAGCAGGTCGTCACCGGGAGTCACCTCCGGGATGCCGTCGAGGGCCCAGGCCTGCACGCGCGTCTCGCTCACCGGTCCATTCTCCCGGCTGCCGCGGGCGCCCGGGTCCACGGCCCGGGATCGCCCGGGTGGACGATCGGCGGCGCCTCAGCCGGCGGCGAGGTACGCGGCGACCGCGGGCGGCACGTAGGGGGCGACGTCGCCGCCGAGGGAGGAGACCTGCCGCACCAGCGAGCTCGACACATGGGCGTGCGCGGGATCGGGCAGGAGGAACACCGTCTCGACGTGCGCGAGGTTGCGGTTCACGATCGCCATGGGGGTCTCGTACGCCACATCGACCTGCGAGCGGATGCCCTTCACTAGGATGCTCGCGCCGACGTCGGTGCAGTAGTCGACGAGCAGGCCCATGCTCCACGAGGCGACGACGATCCGCCCCTCGACCCCCGCCTCCGCGATCGACTGCTCGATGAGCGAGACGCGCTGGGCGATCGGCAGCAGCGCGGTCTTGGCGGGGTTGTGCACCACCACGACGTGGAGCTCGTCGACCAGGCGCGCAGCCCGCTCGATCACGTCGAGATGACCGAGGGTCACGGGGTCGAAGGAGCCGGGGACGACGGCGATGCGGGCCATGCCGACAGAGTAGCGGGCGGGCACCGCCTAGCTCTTGGCGAGGAACTCCCGGTCGCGGTCCTGCACGCGGCGCTCGAGCGCGGCACGGAGCCGGTCGTGCGCGGCGAGCGACGGATCCTCCGCGAGGAGCCGTTCGGCCAGCGCCCGCGCCTCCACGATCACGTCGGCGTCCTGCACCACCCGCAGCAGGCGGAGCGACGAGCGCCCGCCTGACTGCGAGTCGCCCAGCACGTCGCCCTCGCGGCGCAGCTCGAGGTCGACCTCGGCGAGCGCGAAGCCGTCGAGCGTCGCGGCGACCGCCTCCACCCGCTCGCGCGCGACCGTCCCCGCCTCCGCCGCCGTCACGAACAGGCACACCCCCGCGACGCCGCCGCGCCCGATGCGCCCGCGGAGCTGGTGCAGCTGCGAGACCCCGAACCGCTCCGCGTCGAGCACGACCATCATCGAGGCGTTCGGCACGTCCACGCCGACCTCGATGACCGTCGTCGACACCAGGACGTCGATCTCCCCCGCGGCGAAGGAGCGCATCACGGCGTCCTTCTCCTCCGTCGTCATCCGCCCGTGCAGCGCGGCCGACCGGCGCTTCCCGAGCAGCGGATGCGCGCGCACGCCCTCCAGTGTCGCCGCGACGGTCGTGAGCGGCGCGGCGGCGTCCTCCTCGGGCGGCTGCGCGCCCTCGGCGGGCTCCCCCGGCTCGATCGCCGGGCAGACGAGGTAGACCTGGTGGCCCGAGCGGATCTCCTCCTCGGCGCGCTCCCACGCCCGCGCGATCCACGCGGGATGGTCGGCGAGCGGGACCACGTGGCTCGTGATGCCGGGGCGCCCGGCGGGCAGCTCGCGGATGGTCGAGGTGTCGAGATCGCCGAAGACCGTCATGGCGACGGTCCGCGGGATGGGCGTGGCCGTCAGCACCAGCACGTGCGGTGGGGTGGCGCCCTTCCGGCGCAGGGCGTCCCGCTGGTCGACGCCGAAGCGGTGCTGCTCGTCGATCACGACGAGGCCCAGGTCGTAGAAGGAGACCGCGTCGCCGAGGAGGGCGTGCGTGCCGACGACGATCTTCGCCGTGCCCGAGACGATCCGGAGGAGGGCCGCGCGGCGCTGCGCCGCCCCCAGCCCGCCGGTGAGGAGGGTCGGCACCAGCTCGGCCGCGAGCTCCGGGCCGAGGGTCCTCGCGATCGAGCGGAGGTGCTGCCCAGCGAGCACCTCGGTGGGAGCGAGCAGCGCCGCCTGCCCGCCGCTCTCGGCCGTGGCGAGCATCGCCCGGAGCGCGACGAGGGTCTTGCCGGAGCCGACCTCGCCCTGCACCAGCCGGGTCATCGGGCTCTCGGCGGCCAGATCGGCGGCGATCTCGTGCCCCACCTCGGTCTGGTCGCCGGTGAGGGCGAAGGGCAGCGCGGCGTCGAAGCGCTCGAGCAGCCCGCCGGGGCCGGGCACGCGGGCGGTCGCGGGGCTGCTGCGCGCCGAGGCCCGGCGCTCGAGCAGGGCGAGCTGCAGGAGGAACGCCTCGTGGAAGCGCAGCGTCTCGCGCGCCTGCGCCTCCTCGCCATCCCGCTGCGGGCGGTGGATCAGCTCCAGCGCCTCGCCGAGGCCCAGCAGCGAGCGACCGGCGCGCACCTGCTCGGGCATCGGGTCGGGCACGTCGCGCAGGCCGTCCAGCAGCACGCCGATCGCGGCCTGGAGCTGCCAGCTCGAGATCGCGCTGGTCGCCGGGTAGATCGGGATCGGCCGCTCGGCCCAGTCCTTCGCGAGCTCACCGCCTCCCGTCTCCGTCGCGGCGGCCTCCTCGTCGTCGAACAGGCGGTAGTCGGGATGCGTGAGCTGCGGGGTGTCGCGGAACATCGAGACCGTGCCCGCGAAGATCCCGCGCACGCCGCGGTGGAGCTTCGCCGCGCGCCAGGGCTGTCCGAAGAACGTCAGCGAGAGCGTGCCCGAGCCGTCCGAGATGACGACCTCGAGCAGAGTGCCGCGCCGGTTGCGCATCGGCCGCTCGCGCACCTCGCGCACCTCCGCCACGATCGTCACGCTCTCTCCCACGGGGAGACGCGAGAGCGCCGTCAGCTCGCCCCGCTTCGCGTAGCGGCGCGGGTAGTGGCCCAGGAGCTCGCCGACCGTGCGGTACCCGAAGGCCTTCTCGACCGCACTCGCCGTGCGCGGCCCGATCAGCGGCGCGAGCGAGGCGTCGAGGGGGTCCGGGATCACCTAGCGATCATAGGTCGGACCTCGGACGCGCGAGCCGGGCGACCGGGTCCAGCGCCGAGCGCGGCACGACCGACGCGAGCACCCGACGACCGGCACCCGCGGAGCCGCGGAGCGCGGCGGCCACGGCGGTCGCGTCGTCCCACGCCTCCGACTCGCTCGCGGACGGCGAGTAGCGCCGGCGCTCGACGCGCTCCCGGAGCCCCTGCAGACGTGCCGCCGCTCCGGGGTCGAGGGCGGGAGCCATGCGGGCCTCCTGCGCGCGCGGAGACTCCGTGTCCTCCACGGGGACGCCCAGGTCGCGGGCGGTCGCCAGCAGCTCGGCCCACGCGGCCTCGACGGAGCCGGAGCGCGCGGACCGGCGCCGCAGCGCGCGCTGGACGGCGCGCATCAGCCAGGGGACGAGCACGAGCAGCAGGAGCAGCACCCAGAGCGTGGCCGCGGGAGCCGCCGTGGTGCTCGAGGCGCCGACGGCACCGGGGGTCGGCGTCGCCGACGCGGCCGTCGGAGTGGGTGTCGCGGCGGGAGCGCTGGTCGCACCGGGCGCGGTGGTCGCGGTCGAGCCCGGGGCGGTGGGGCCCGAGGACGCCGTCGCGCTCGGCAGGGTGTAGGAGGCCGGAGCGCCGCGGCTGGGCGTCGGCTCGAAGGGCAGCCAGCCGACTCCCTCGAAGTACAGCTCGGGCCAGGCGTGCAGGTCGGAGGAGAGGACGCGGTAGGTGGTCAGGTCGCTGCCGCCGGAGGGCACGACGGAGCCGGGCTGGTAGCCGATGGCGAGCCGCGACGGGATCCCGAGCTCGCGCGCCATCACCGCCATCGCCGAGGCGAAGTGGACGCAGTAGCCCTCCTTCGTCGTCAGGAACGCCGAGAGCACGCCGACTCCGTCGCCGTCGTAGCCCTCCTCCGCGGGGGTGTCCTCGGAGTAGCGGAACTCGGACGAGCGGAAGTACGTCTGCAGCGCGCGCGCCCGGTCGTAGGCGGTCGGAGCCTCCGCCGTGACCTCCTCCGCGGTGGTGCGGACGATCTCGGGCACGTCGTCGGGGAGCGAGAGGTACCGGTCGACGCCGGACGGCGCGGGCGCGGCGAGCAGCTGCTGCGGGTCGGGCTCGAGCCGCAGCGCCTGCACCTGGTAGTCGTCTCCGGAGCGGGTCGTCGCGTCGCCGCGGATCGAGCCGTCCTGCACGTCCTGGAGCCAGCCGTCGCCGACGCCCGTCAGCGACGAGACCGGATACGGCACGGGGAGCCACTGGCTCCGCAGCGTCTCCACCGAGACGTCGACCTCCTCCGCCTCGCGCGGCACGCTCTCGGAGAGCCCCTCGGGCGTGATCGGCGCCTCGATCGGAGCGGTCTGCTCCGTCTCGCTCGGCGCCCAGTCGTCACCGTCGAAGTCCGAGACGGTCAGCACGCGGAGGTAGACGGGCAGGTCGGAGTCGGTGGCGTAGCGCAGCACGGTCACGGGGTTCGGGCGGCGCAGGTCCGCGCCGAGGGCGACCACCGGGTCGATCGCGCCGTTGAAGAGGCTGCCGGAGACGCCCGAGGGGGCGGTGGTGCGCGCGTAGCCGGCCGCCGAGCCGGCGACGACTCCCGCGCCGAGGACGACCACGGTCACGGCCGCGAAGGCGGGCAGCACGGCCGAGGCCGCGCTCGGGCCGCTCGGGCGGCGGGGGGCGGCCGTGGCGGCGAGCACGCCCGCGTAGGCGAGCGCAGTGACGACGAGGCTCGCCCAGGACACCTCGGAGGGGTCCACGATCGCCGGCACCGCGAGCAGCGCCGCAGGGAACAGACCGGCCAGGGCGGGGAGGCGGACGGAGAAGGCGAACAGGTCGGCCGCCCAGGCGAGCACGACCACCCCGCCGATCAGGAGGAACGAGATGCCGTCGTCGGCGATGGCCGGGAGCCCCTGCTGGGCGATGGACTGGAAGCCGCCCTGCGCGAGCGCCTCCGCCTGCGCGACGGCGCCGGGCGTGGGGATCACGAACAGCAGGGCCCGACCGGGCACGAACATCGCGGTCAGCACGCCGACCATCGTCAGCGTGCCGAGGATCGGCGGGACGACGGGGTGCACGCGCAGAGCCCGGGCGGCGGCCGGGACGCCGAGCACCACGGCGACCGCGCTCGCGAGGAGCACCAGCCAGTCGACGCCGACGAGGAGCCGCCCGATCCCGGCGGCGGCGGCCGTGATCGCGAGGAAGAGCAGACCGCTCAGAGGAGCCGACCCGGCGCGCGGATCGCTCTCGACGCGGCGGCTCACGCCACCACCCGCAGAGCGAGGGCCTGCGCCCACGCCTCCTCGACGGAGGCGCTCGGGTCGACGGACACCGCGTACCAGCCGAGCGAGGCGAGAGCCGCCTCCTCCTCAGCGGTGCCGGCGACGACGAAGGCGATCGCGGGGCGCGACTGCGCGGCCAGGGAGCCGAGGGCGTCGAGGTCCGACTCGAGGAGTCGGGTGAGCACGGCGAAGACCGGGCGTACTCCCCCCGTGTCGCGCATGTCGGCCGAGATCCGGGTCACCGCGTCGACCGACTCGCGCGAGGGCGCCAGCTCGGCCAGGCGCAGCAGCACGTCGTGCGCCACCTCGCGCTCGTCCTCCGAGTGCTCCGGCTCGCCGTCCGCACCCGTCTCGACGAGGTGGGTCTCGAAGCCGCGGTCGAGCAGGTGCACGGCGAGGGAGGCCGTCATCGACACCGCCCACTCGAGCCGGTCGTCGCCGCGCCGCTCGAGCACGCGCTCGGCCCGGGTCTCGAGGAGGATCCACGCGTGCGGATCGGTGTTCTGCTCGTCCTGGCGGACCATGAGCTCACCGGAGCGGGCGCTCGCCCGCCAGTGCACCCGGCGCATGGCGTCCCCCGGGCGGTAGTCGCGCGGGATCACGTCGTCCGTGCCGGCGCCGGCTGTCGCGTGCGCGACCGGGCTCGATCCGCCTGCTCCGTGCGCGTCCAGGACGTCGCTCTGGAGCGGCACGACCCGCGGAGTCACGACGAACGGCTGCGCAGCCCCCACGACGCTCTCGCGGAGCGCGAGCCCGAGGCCGTCGCCGCGCACCAGGCGCAGCGGGCCGATGCGGTGGATCCCGCGCCGCTCGGCGGGCAGACGGTAGCGGGCGCGCACGCGGCCGCCCGACGGGACGCCCGGCAGCCCGAAGACGCCCTCGGCGACCGGCCGGCCGACGACGACCCCGCGCTCCACGCGCTCGAGCCGGTCGTGGGCGCGGGCCCCGCTGCGGACGGCGCGGCCGCGGTTCTCGAGCAGCACGTCGACCTCCACCACGTCGCCGGCCGCGACGGTCTGGGGAGCGAAGCGGCGCTGCACCCGGAACGACGCCGGCGCCAGGAGCAGGGAGACGAGCGCGCCCAGGGGCAGGCCCAGCAGCACCAGGCCGACGAACAGCAGCTCGCGGAACTCCGACAGCGGCGCGATCACCACTCCCGCGACGCCCAGCAGAACGAGCGCCCAGCCGCGCAGCGTCAGCGCGACCCCGCGGAGCGCGGGCAGACCGCCGAGACGGGACGACGGCGTCTCGGCGGCGCGGGCCTCAGTCGCCACGGTTGCCGAAGGGGACGGGGGTGGCCGCGACGATGCGCTGCACGATCTCGGTGACCGAATGCGAGGATCCGGCGCCGGAGCGGCCGGGGAGGCGCGTGGCGGGCAGGAGGCGGTGGCCGAGCACGGGGACGGCGAGCGCGTCCACGTCGTCCGGCACCACGAAGTCGCGGTCGCTGAGGGCGGCGAGCGCCTTCGCGGCGGCGATCAGCTGGAGCGTGGCGCGCGGGCTCCCCCCGAGCCGCAGCTCGGGGTCCACCCGCGTGGCCTGCATGATCGCCACCACGTACTCCTGCACAGGCGGTGCGACGTACACGGAGCGCACGTAGGCCATCATCCGCTCGAGCTCGGCGAGGCCCACGACGGGCCGCAGCTCCTCGAGCGGGCTGGCCGAGTCGCGGGTGCGGATCATCTCGAGCTCGGCGCGCTCATCGGGGTAGCCGAGCGAGAGGCGGGCCATGAAGCGGTCGCGCTGGGCCTCCGGCAGCGAGTAGGTGCCCTCCATCTCGACCGGGTTCTGCGTCGCGATCACGGCGAAGGGGCGCGGGAGGAGGTGGGTGGTGCCGTCGACCGAGACCTGGCGCTCCTCCATGCACTCCAGCAGCGCCGACTGCGTCTTGGGCGAGGCCCGGTTGATCTCGTCGCCGATCAGGATGTTCGCGAAGACCGGGCCCGGCTTGAACTCGAAGTCGCGGGTCGCCTGGTTGTAGACCGAGACCCCCGTGACGTCGGAGGGGAGCAGGTCGGGCGTGAACTGGATGCGCGCGACGCTGCCGCCGACCGAGGCCGCCAGCGACTTCGCCAGGACCGTCTTGCCGGTGCCGGGGACGTCCTCCATCAGGAGGTGCCCACCGGCGAGGAACACCGTCAGCGCCATCGAGACCTCGGCCGACTTGCCGTCGATCACGCTGGTGAGGTTCCCGAGGACGGCGCCGCAGTGCGCCGTGAACTCCTCGCGGGTCAGGGGCGTCTCGGGAGCCGCTCGGCGGCCGACAGCGGAGCGGGTGTCTTCGAGCGACGTCATAGCTAGGGATTCTCGCAGTCCTGACGGGAAAAGGGTCCAGGTTCCGAGAGTTCGCAGTGTGCCGCCAGGCGGGAGCGCGCGGCGGCCGCCGGACGCCGTGGGCAGGGGTGCCGCCCTATGCTCGATCCGGTGACCAGGATCATCGCCGGATTCGCCGGCTCGCTCACCCTCCGGGTCCCGCGCGCGGGCACCCGCCCCACCAGCGACCGCGTGCGCGAAGCCGTCTTCTCGGCCCTCGAGGCCCGGGACGCCCTCGACGGCGCGACGGTGGTCGACCTCTACGCGGGCTCCGGCGCCCTCGGGCTCGAGTCGGCCAGCCGCGGAGCGAGCGCGGTCGTCCTGGTCGAGCGCGACCCGAAGGCCGCGAGGACCGCGGGCGAGAACGCACGGGCGATCGCGACCGCGGCGGCCAAGAACAAGCGGCCCGCCCCGAGGATCGAGGTGGTGACCGGCTCGGTCCGCTCCTTCCTCGACGGCTCCCCGGCCCTCAATACGGACACGGTGTTCCTCGACCCGCCCTACGACCTCGGCGAGGACGACCTGGCCGCCGATCTCGCCGGTGTGCTGCCGCTGCTGCGCGAGGACGCGGTGGTCGTCGTGGAGCGGAGCTCCCGCAGCCCGGAGCCGCGCTGGCCCGCGGGTCTGGAGCGGGAGCGGAGGAAGGACTACGGCGAGACCACGATCTGGTGGGCTTCACCGGCGTCGCCCGTCTCGCCCGCTTCCTCCCCGGCCGGCTGACCGGCCTCAGCCCGCCGCGCCGTCCCAGCCGAGGTACGGGTCCCAGCCCCCGCGCCCCTCGAGCGCGACCCCGCCCAGTCGCACCTCCGGGTCCCCCTCGCGGACGACCCCGAGCGGGACGAAGCCCTCCGGCAGCGCCGCGGCGGGCGGGAAGCACGCGAGCATCGCGTGGTCCTCGCCGCCTCCCAGCACCAACGCCCTCGCCAGGTCGAGGTCCACGCCCTCCACGCCCGTGAGCCCGCGCGCGTGCACGTCGACCGCCGCGGCATCGAGGTCGATCGCCACTCCGCTCGCACGCGCCATCCGACGGGCGTCGAGCACCACGCCGTCCGAGACGTCCATCATCGCGGTGGCGGTCCCGCCCGCGGCCTCGCCCGCGGAGATCGGCGCGGTCGGGCGCAGCTGCGCCTCGAGGAGGGACGGATGCCGCTCGCGGAGCCGGGCGGCGAGGTCGGCCGACGGCTCCCCGTCCCGCCGCGCCTGCTCGAACAGCAGGCGCAGCCCGAGCCCCGCTCGTCCCAGCGGACCGGCCACGGCGAGCACGTCCCCCGGCCTCGCACCGCTGCGGAGCACCGGCGGTCGTCCGTCGAGCGAGCCGAACGCCGTGATCGAGAGCGTCAGCGTCGCGGAGGCGGACAGGTCTCCCCCGACGACACCGCATCCCGGCGCCATCGCGGCGCAGCCGGCGGCGAGTCCGCCCGCGATCCTCTCCAGCACGTCGACGCCCAGCGACTGGGGCGCCGCGAGCGCGACGACGAGCCCGGTGGGACGGGCCCCCATCGCCGCGACGTCGGCGAGGTTCGAGGCCGCCGCCTTCCAGCCCAGGTCCGCCGGGCTCGACCAGGCCAGCCGGAAGTCGGGGCCGTGCACCATCATGTCCGTGGTCACCACGAAGCGGCCGTCGGGAGCCCGCAGCACCGCGCAGTCGTCGCCGGGCCCGACCAGGGTCTCCGCGCCCGGGCCGCCGAGCCGGGCCAGCACCCTCGCGAGCACCTCGCCCTCGCTGAGCTCGGCCAGGGTGGGACTCCGATCCTCTGCCATGGTTCACACGCTAGCGTTGACGGCGATGTCCCCCCGCCGACTCCGCTCCCCCCTTCTCGCCGCCGCCGCCGTCCTGCTGCTCTCGGGCTGCTCGGCCAGCGTCGCGCTCGAGCCCGCCCCCGATGCGACGAGCACCGGCTGCGCGGAGGTCTCGGTGCGCCTGCCCGACGTGGTCGCGGAGCAGCCCGAGCGCGAGACGAACGCTCAGGGCACCGCCGCCTGGGGCACCCCGGCCGCCGTCATCCTCCACTGCGGAGTCGAGGTGCCCGGCCCGACGACGGACCTCTGCGTGAACGTCAGCGGAGTCGACTGGATCATCGACGAGACGCAGAAGGACGAGGACATCTACACGCTGACCACCTACGGGCGCGATCCCGCGGTGGAGATCACCGTCGACCAGAGCCGCGCGTCCGGATCCTCCGCGGCGCTCGACCTGGCGAACGCCGTCTCCTACGTCCCGCAGACGCGCGAGTGCACCGACGTCTCGGACGCCGACACCCTCGATCCGACGGACACGCCCACCGGCTGAGCTTCAGCGTCAGACGCCGAGGGCTCGACTCGCTGCGGTGAGCGCACCATCGGCGGTCGCCCCCAGCTCACGCGCGCGCGACGCGAACACGGCGGCCGCAGCCTGCAGCTCACGCTCCAGCGCATCCACGCCTCCCGCGACGACCGTGCCCGCCCGGCCGCGCGTCTCGACCAGGCCCGCCGACTCCAGCTCCCGGTAGGAGCGGGCGACCGTCCCCGCGGCGACGCCCAGCGTCTCGGCCAGCGCGCGCACCGGCGGCAGCCGCGTGCCGACCGGCAGCTCGCCCGCGGCGATCAGAGCGGTGATCTGCTCACGGATCTGCTCGAAGGGCGCCGCGGCCGCGCCCGCCTCGACGCGGAGCGCGAGCGCCGACGTCATCGGGCGGCGACCGGGACGCGGTCGAGCGCCGAGTCGAGCAGCTCGCTGATCAGGTCCGGGTAGTCCACGCCGCTCGCGCCCCACATGCGCGGGAACATCGAGACCGGCGTGAAGCCGGGCATGGTGTTGATCTCGTTGACGACGAAGCCGTCGGCGGTGAGGAAGAAGTCGACCCGGGCGAGGCCCTCGGCTCCGATCGCGTCGAAGGCGCGGATCGCGAGTGACCGCATCTCGGAGAGCTCGCCGTCGGTGAGATCGGCCGGGCAGACCAGCTCGATGCCGGACGCCCCGAGGTACTTCGCCTCGAAGTCGTAGAAGCCGCGGCCGGTGACGACCACCTCGCCGGCGACGGAGGCGCGGGCCGGAGCACCGCGGCGGCCGCCGAGCACGCCGATCTCTACCTCGCGGCCGACGATGCCCGACTCGATCAGCACCCGCGAGTCGTGCGCGAACGCCTCCTCCAGCGCGGCCTCGAGCTGCTCGCGCTCGTCGATCCGGCTGACGCCCACGCTCGAGCCGGCCCTCGCCGGCTTCACGAACGCGGGCAGGCCCAGCTCGTCGAGGGCCGAGGAGGCGTCGCCCGGGTCGGCGCGCCACTCCGCCTCGGTCACGAGGTACCAGGGCGCCACCGCGAGGCCCGCGGCCCGCAGCACCGTCTTGGTGAAGTGCTTGTCCATGCCGAGAGCCGACGCGAGCACGCCCGAGCCGACGTAGGGCAGCCCGACGAGCTCGAGCATCCCCTGGACGGTGCCGTCCTCGCCCCACGGGCCGTGCAGGATCGGCAGCACCACGTCGACCTCGCCGAGCGAGCGCGTCGCGCCGTCCTCGGTCGTCACGGTGAGCTCACGCGAGAGGGCCGACTCCGGCCAGCGCACACGGGAGCCGTCGTCCTCGACCCGGGGCAGCGACGCGGCGTCGAGAGCGAACTTCTCGGGACGGTCCTCCTCGAGCACGAAGGCGCCGTCGGAGGTGATCCCGACGGGGATCACCTCGAAGCGGTCACGGTCGATCGCCCGCAGCACCCCGGCCGCCGTTGCGCAGCTGATCGAGTGCTCGCTGGAGCGCCCCCCGAACAGAACGGCCACGCGGAGCTTGCTGGTCATCGAGGTTCCTCTCACCCTGTGGCTCGTCCGAATCCGTGGTCAGGTGCGGCGCGATGTCCTTCGGATCGAGCGTACCGGCGAGCACCTGCGACACCTGCTCGACGATGGGCATGTCGACTCCCCTGGCGCGCGCCAGCTCGAGGACCGGCGCGACGGAGGCGAGCCCCTCCGCCGTCTGCTGCATCGACTTCACCACGTCGGTGAAGCTGTAGCCCTGGCCGAGCAGGCGCCCGGCCGTGTTGTTGCGCGAGAGGGACGAGCTCGACGTCGCGATGAGGTCGCCGAGCCCAGCGAGTCCGGCCATCGTCTCGGCCCGTCCGCCGTACGCGACCGCGAAGTCGGTCATCTCGGCGAGACCGCGCGTGATGATCGATGCCTTCGTGTTCTCGCCGTAGCCGACGCCGTCGACGATGCCGATCGCCACGGCGATGAGGTTCTTCAGCACGCCGCCGAACTCGGTGCCGATCACGTCTGTGTTGACGTAGGAGCGGAAGTAGCGGTTGGTCGCCGCGAGGGCCACCTCCTGCGCGGTGACGAGGCTCTCGGAGGCGATGACCGCCGCGGTCGGCTGCTCCTTGGCGATCTCGAGGGCGAGGTTGGGTCCGGAGGCGACGGCGATCCGGTCAGGAGAGACCGGCAGCATCTGCGCGATCACCTCGCTCATCCGCTGGCCGGTGCCCTTCTCGACGCCCTTCATCAGGCTCACCAGCACCGTGCGCTCGGTGAGGAACGGCGTGATCGCCTCGAGGTTGCTCCGCAGCGACTGCGACGGGATGGAGAGGTAGACGTGGTCCGCGCCCTCCAGCGCCTCCTCGATGCGCGGCGTGGCCCGGATGTTGCGCGGGAGGTTGATGCCGGGGAGGTAGTCGCTGTTGCGCTTGGCCTCGGTGATCTCGCGGGCCAGCTCGGCGCGGCGCGCCCACATCACGACGTCGGAGCCGCCGTCGGCGAGGATCTTCGCGAAGGTGGTGCCCCAGCTGCCGGCGCCGAGGACGGCGACGCGGCGGGGCACGGGGACGGGCGCCTTCCTACTGCTCGGACTCAAAGCGACCCGTGTCCTTCTGGTTGTGCTCGGAGGGGTTCCAGCGCTTCTCGGGCGCCGCCTCGCCGCGCAGCTCCTCGAGCAGGGCGGTGATCGCCGCCATCACGACCGCGGAGGCCTCGTTGAGTGTGGCGGAGTCGAGGCTGCGTCCGCGGAAGGCGGACAGGTCGACGGGGTCGCCGACGATCACGTCGACGCGCTTGCGGCGGAAGAGGGTGATCCGCTTGGAGTAGCGGCCCATCAGCTGCTGCGCACCCCAGTGCGCGACCGGGACGACGGGCAGCCCGTACTGCAGCGCCATCCGCACCGCTCCCGTCTTGCCGCGCATCGGCCAGAGCTCGGGGTCGCGGGTGAGGGTGCCCTCGGGGTAGATGATGACCGAGCGGCCCTCGTCCACGAGAGCCTTGGCGGTCTTCAGCGGCTCGCTGCCGCGGACCGAGCCCGAGCGCTCGACGGGGATCTGACCGGAGCCGCGCAGGATCGAGCCGAGCACGGGCACCGAGAACAGCGAGGCCTTGGCGAGGAAGCGCGGTGCGCGGCCGGCGCGCCACAGGGTCCAGCCCGTGATGATCGGGTCGATCTCGCTGTAGTGGTTCGGCGCGAACACGAAGGCCCCGGTGCTCGGGATCTTGTCGCCGTTCCGGATCCGCAGGTCGACCGAGGCGGTCATCACGGGGATCACCGCCGCCGCGAGGAACCAGAAGATGGACGGACGGCTTCGCTCAGACACCCGCCCATCCTCGCATCCCGCATCGGAGGGGCCGCGTCCCCACGCCCGGTAGCAGCGGGGCCCCGCGGTGGGAGGAGCGGCCCGGCCGCCGGGTACGGTACCGGCATGCCCCGTCCGCGTCGCCGCCCGTCGCCATGGGACGCCGTCGGCCGAGCGCTCGGCCGACTCGCCGACTCGCCGATCGCGCTGTCCGGCCTGGTGCTGCTGATCGTGTGGGGAGTCGTGCTGGTCGCCACGCAGGCCGAACGCGATGCGGCTGCGCTCGGCGACGGCCTCCTGCTGACGCTCGCGGTCCTCGTCGGCGGCTCGGCGGCCGTCGCCCTCGCGATCGGCGGGGTCGACGCCCTCTGGCGCGTGGCGGTTGCACCGCTCGCCCACGTCGAGGCGGAGGCGACCGGCGGCGTCGCGGTCCTCGGACGCGGCCGGCTCGGGGCGGGCCTCCGTCGCATCGAGCCGCGGTTCCCGCTGCCGACGCTGCGGCCCTACGCGGTGGTCGTGCCGCGCCGCCGGGGACTGACCGTCTCCTTCGGCGACTGGGGCGTCGTCGTGCCCTGGGCGCGGATCGCGCGGCTGGAGCGGCGGTGGGTGCTGGTGGGCCTGCGTCCGCGCGAGGCCCTCGAGGTCGTCCTGGCCGGGACGCGACGCGGACGCCTGACGCTGGTCCTGGTCGAGTCGCCCGGACCGCTGGGCCTCCGGCCCGCGCCGGAGACGACGCTCGCGCTCCTCGAGAAGCGGATCCGGGGACGCCTGGATGAGGCCGCGGAACCGCCCGCGTGGGGCGCGCCCGGACGCGACAGGACCCCGGGCCGCTGAGGACGGTCGTCCTCCTCGGCACCGGGGTCCCGGTGGGCGGCTACGCGTCGAGCGAGAAGTCGGCGCCCAGCAGCTCGAGCTTGGTGAGGAAGTTCTCGTAGCCGCGGCTGATGATGCCGACGTTCGAGACCGTCGAGGTGCCCTCGGCCGAGAGCGCCGCGATCAGGTGCGAGAAGCCGCCGCGCAGATCCGGCACGACGATGTCGGCGCCGTGGAGCTTCGAGGGTCCCGAGATCACGGCCGAGTGCATGAAGTTGCGCTGCCCGAAGCGGCAGGCCTGCCCGCCGAGGCACTCGCGGTGGATCTGGATGGTCGCGCCCATCTCGACGAGCGCGTCGACGAAGCCGAAACGCTGCTCGTAGACGGTCTCGTGCACGATCGAGACGCCCTTGGCCTTCGTGAGCGCCACGACCAGCGGCTGCTGCCAGTCCGTCATGAAGCCGGGGTGCACGTCGGTCTCGATGATGACCGGCTTGAGCTCGCCGCCCGGGTGGTAGAAGCGGATGCCGTCCTCGGCGATCTCGAACGCGCCGCCGACCTTGCGGAAGACGTTGAGGAAGGTGGTCATCTCCTGCTGGCGGGCGCCGCCGACGAAGATGTCGCCGTCGGTCGCGAGGGCCGCGGCCGCCCAGGAGGCCGCCTCGTTGCGGTCGAAGAGCGCGCGGTGGGAGTAGCCGGTGAGCCGGTCCACGCCCTCGATGCGGATCACGCGGTCGGTGTCGACCGAGATGATGGCGCCCATCTTCTGCAGGATGTTGATCAGGTCCATGATCTCGGGCTCGATCGCCGCGCCCGAGAGCTCGGTGATGCCGGAGGCGCGCACCGCGGTCAGGAGGACCTGCTCGGTCGCTCCGACGCTCGGGTAGGGCAGCGACACCTTGGCGCCGTGCAGGCCCTCGGGGGCCGACATCCGGATGCCGGAGGGCAGCTTCTCGATCACCGCGCCGAAGTTGCGGAGGACCTCGAGGTGGTAGTCGATCGGGCGGTCGCCGATGCGGCAGCCGCCGAGGTCGGGGATGAACGCCTCGCCCAGGCGGTGCAGCAGCGGGCCGCAGAAGAGGATCGGGATGCGGCTGGAGCCGGCGTGCGCGTCGATGTCGGCGAAGTGCGCGGACTCGACGTTCGAGGGGTCGAGGATCAGCTCGCCGACCTCGGCGCCCTGCTTCACCTTGACGCCGTGCACCTCGAGGAGGCCCTTCACGACGCGGACGTCGCTGATGTCGGGCACGTCGCGGAGGGTGGACGCGGTCTCGCCGAGGAGCGCCGCGACCATCGCCTTGGTGACGAGGTTCTTCGCTCCCTTGAGCTCGATGCGCCCCACCAGCGGCCGACCGCCCTTGATGGTGATCCGCTCCGTCGTCATCCCCACCCGTGCTCCCGACGCCTTGGCGTCCTGCAGGGCCTTGGCGTCCTGAAGAAGTGTGTTCACGCTATTTCACCGGCAATGTCTTGGGCCGCCAGCTCTCGCGGCGGGTCTCGAATTCGGAAATGAGCGCTTCGTCGCGCAGGGTCAGGCCGATGTCGTCCAGGCCCTCGATCAGGCGCCATCGAGTGTAGTCGTCGATCTCGAAGTCGAAGGTCTCGCCACCGGCGGTGACCGTACGCGCAACCAGATCCACCGTCGGTTCTATTCCCGGGGTGCCCTCGATGATCTCCCACAGCCGCTCGACGTCGGGCTCCGAGACGACGGCCGCGAGCAGTCCCTGCTTGCCGGCGTTGCCCCGGAAGATGTCGCCGAAGCGGGGGGAGATGACGACCCGGAAGCCGAAGTCGCGCAGCGCCCAGACGGCGTGCTCGCGGCTGGAGCCGATGGCGAAGTCGGGGCCGGCGACGAGGATGCCGGCGCCGCGGTAGCGCTCCTGGTTGAGGACGAAGTCCGCGTCCTGCCGCCAACCGTGGAAGAGCGCGTCCTCGAAGCCGGTCTTCGTGATGCGGCGGAGGTAGATGCCGGGGAGGATCTGGTCGGTGTCGACGTTGGCGCGCTTCAGGGGCGCGGCGATCGCGGTGACGGTCTCGAACTTCTGCACGGTCAGACTCCTGCTCTCTCGCGGACCGGCTCCAGATCGGAGGGACTGGAGAGGGTGCCGCGCACGGCCGTGGCCGCGGCGACGAGGGGCGAGACGAGGTGGGTCTTCGCCCCCTTGCCCTGACGACCCTCGAAGTTGCGGTTGGACGTGGAGGCCACGCGCTCCCCCAGGACGAGCTGGTCGGTGTTCATCCCGAGGCACATCGAGCAGCCGGCGAAGCGCCACTCCGCGCCGAACGCGGTGACGATCCGGTCGATCCCCTCGGCCTCGGCCTCGAGCCGCACCCGGGCGGAGCCGGGGACGACCATCACGCGGACGCCGGGGGCCTTGGTGCGCCCCTCGACGACGGCAGCGAAGGCCCGCAGGTCCTCGATCCGCGAGTTGGTGCAGGAGCCCATGAAGACCACGTCGACCGGGATCTCCTTCATCGGCGTGCCGGGCTCCAGCGCCATGTACTCCAGCGCTCGCAGAGCGCTGGCGCGCTCGTTCGGATCGTCGAGGACGTCAGGGTCCGGTACCGCCTGCGAGAGCGAGACGCCCTGGCCGGGGTTCGTGCCCCAGGTGACGAACGGCTCGAGCGCGTCGGCGTCGATCACGACCTCGGCGTCGAACACGGCGCCCTCGTCGCTCGGCAGCGTCCGCCAGTAGGCGACCGCGGCGTCCCAGTCCTCGCCCGCCGGAGCGTGCGGGCGGCCGTGCAGGTAGGCGAAGGTCGTCTCGTCCGGCGCGACCATGCCGGCCCGCGCACCCGCCTCGATCGACATGTTGCAGATCGTCATCCGGCCCTCCATCGAGAGCGCGCGGATCGCGGAGCCGCGGTACTCGAGGATGTAGCCCTGGCCGCCGCCGGTGCCGATGCGGGCGATGACCGCGAGGATGATGTCCTTGGCCGTCACCCCCTCCTTCAGCGTGCCCTCGACCGTGATCGCCATCGTCTTGAAGGGTTGCAGCGGCAGCGTCTGCGTCGCCATCACGTGCTCGACCTCGCTCGTGCCGATGCCGAAGGCGATCGCGCCGAACGCGCCGTGCGTGGAGGTGTGCGAGTCGCCGCAGACCACCGTGACGCCGGGCATCGTCAGGCCCAACTGGGGGCCGACGACATGCACGATGCCCTGCTCGACGTCGCCCAGGGAGTGCAGGCGGACGCCGAACTCGCCGGCGTTGCGGCGCAGCGCGTCGATCTGGGTGCGGCTGATCGGATCCTCGATGGGGCGTCCGATCTCGAGGGTCGGCGTGTTGTGGTCCTCGGTGGCGATGGTGAGGTCCGGCCGGCGCAGCGGGCGCCCCGCGGCACGCAGGCCGTCGAACGGCTGCGGGCTGGTCACCTCGTGCAGCAGGTGCAGGTCGATGTAGAGCAGGTCGGGAGCGCCGTTCTCGCCCGCGACGACGACGTGGTCGTCCCAGACCTTCTCGGCGAGGGTGCGCGGCTTCTCGGCTCTCCTGCCGGTCCCTGCTCCACTCGACGCGGGCGCGGCTGTGCCGGGTGTGGTCTCGATCATGACGGTTCCTTCTCCTCCTGGAGTCGCTGCTCGGCCGGGCGAGGCACCGCGACGAGGGAGGCCGTCAGTTCGAGGTCTCGTCGCGGCACGGAAGGAGGTGCGGGCCACTCAGCATGGACCGAGAATAGCACCGCGCTCCCCCGCCTCCCGGGCGGGCGCGGCACGGAGTCGCCCGGCTCAGGCGCGGGCGTCGAGCACGGCGTCGACGACGACGACGGTGACGTTGTCCCGTCCGCCGGCCTCGACCGCCGCACGCACGAGCGCCTGAGCGAGGTCGGCAGGGTCGCCGGAGTCGCGGCGGGCGAACAGGGCGGCGATCCGCTGGTCGGAGAGCTCCTTCGTCAGCCCGTCGGAGCAGAGCAGGTAGCTGGCGCGCGGCACGACGGGCAGCGTCCAGACGTCCGTCTCGACCTCCTCGTCGGCGCCGAGGGCGCGGGTGACGATGTTGCGGTCGGGATGCGACTCCGCCGACTCGGGGGTGAGCAGGCCGGCCGAGACGAGCTCCTGCACGGCGGAGTGGTCCACCGTCAGCTGCTGGAGTTCGGCACCGTCCCAGCGGTAGACGCGGGAGTCCCCGACGTTGAACAGCGCCCAGCGGGCCGGGCCCGCGGGCTCGGGGAGCACGAGCATCAGCCCGGTCAGCGTCGTGCCGCAGAGCGCACCGCCCACGTCGAGCGCGCGCACGGCCGTGTTGGCGCCCTCCACCAGGTCGAACACCGCGTCCACCGGACCCAGGCTCGTCGGCCGGTTCTCGCGCAGCGCCTCGACGGCGGCTGCGCTCGCGAGGTCCCCTCGTGCGTGCCCGCCCATCCCGTCCGCGACTGCCAGGAGCAGCTCGTCGGCGAGGAGGGCGTCCTCGTTGACGCGGCGGACGGCGCCGACGTCGGTGCTGCTGCTGACGGCGAGCCGCAGCGCCCCCTGGGGCAGGTCGACCGTGGTCGTCGTCATCGCGGGATCACTTCTCCTCGGCGGAGGACCGGGCGTCGTCCGCGACGACCTCGGGGTGCCCGTCGTGTAGCTGGATGTGGCGGTGCTCGCGGCGCATCTTCGCCAGGCTCGCCAGCGTCGCCACGGTCATGCTCAGCACGATGACCACGAGCGAGGTGATCGTGTCGATGTCCCACACCGGCACCGGCTCGCCCCCGTTGAGGAAGGGCAGGTCGTTCTCGTGCAGGGCGTGCAGGACGAGCTTCACGCCGATGAAGGCGAGGATGAACGCGATCCCGTACTTGAGGTACTCGAGCTTGTCGATCAGCCCGCCGAGCAGGAAGTAGAGCTGGCGGAGCCCCATCAGCGCGAAGACGTTCGCGGTGAACACGATGAAGGGGCTCTCGGTGATGCCGAAGATCGCCGGGATCGAGTCGAGCGCGAAGAGCAGGTCGGTCGAGCCGATCGCCAGGAAGACGATCAGCATCGGGGTGAAGAACGTCGTGCCGTTCTTGACCGTGCGGATCTTCGAGCCGTCGAACTCGTCCGAGATCCTCACGCGCTTGCGCAGGAGGCGGATGAGCAGGTTGTCCGTGCCCTCGTCCTCGTCCTCCTTGCCGAACGCCTGGTTCCACGCCGTGTAGACCAGGAACGCGCCGAAGAGGTAGAAGATCCAGCTGAAGCTCTCGATGAGCTGCGCGCCGAGCAGGATGAAGACGCCGCGGAAGACCAGCGCGATGATGATGCCCACCATCAGCACCTCCTGCTGGAGCTTCGCCGGCACCGCGAAGCGGCCCATGATGATGACGAAGACGAACAGGTTGTCGACCGAGAGGCTGTACTCGGTCAGCCAGCCTGCGACGAACTGGCCGGCCAGCTCGCCGCCGCCGAGGATCAGCATCAGCAGCGCGAACACGAGCGCCAGCGACACGTAGAAGCCGACCCACAGCCCCGACTCCTTCAGGCTCGGCACGTGCGGGCGCTTGTAGACCAGCAGCAGGTCGGCGGCGAGGATCAGGCTCAGGACGACGAACGAGCCGATCACGAACCAGACGGGCAGATCGAGCATGAGGGCCTTCCGAGTGGGTGGGGGCCGAAAGTCTCTCCCCGGGGAGCGGACGGCCGTGCCGGTCCGCGTCACCCGTCCCGCCCCCGGCGCCGCGCAGGGGCGGTGCGTACTGACGGGAGCGGAAAGGCGGGATACTCCCCTTCGCGGATGCGATCCTAGCGCCGATCCGGCAGGATGCGGCCCCGGGGAGGCGGAGCGGGAACGAGGCGATCGGCGCGATGCGTCGAGCGGGTGCCGCGTGGCGAGCACCCGGGTGTTAAACGAGAAGAACCCCCGGTCAGACCGGGGGTTCTTCTCGTGTTGCCGTGGTGACCCCAGCGGGATTTGAACCCGCGTTACCGCCGTGAGAGGGCGACGTCCTAGGCCGCTAAACGATGGGGCCGCATTTTTGCAACTCGAAGAGTGTTGCACACGGATCCGCATCGACGCAAATCGAGCGCCCGGCCCATCCGGTCTCCGCTCGGCCCCGGCCTTGCCCGCCGCCCGCCGAGGCGGTTGGCTCGGGGCATGAGACTGACGAAACTCGAGCACGCCGCCGTCCTGATCGAGGAGGACGGCGCCCGGCTGGTGATCGATCCGGGGTCCTTCACCCGGCCCGTCGAGGGGACGACCGACACCGTCGCCGTGGTGCTCACCCACGAGCACGCCGACCACTGGACCCCGGAGCAGCTGCAGCGCCTGCGCGACGCGGCCCCGTCGCTGCGGATCCTCGGCCCGGCCGGGGTCGCCGCCGCCGCCGAGGGCTTCGACGTCGAGACGGTCGCCGACGGCGATGTCGTGACGGTGGGCCCGTTCGAGCTGCGCTTCTTCGGCTCCCGTCACGCGGTGATCCACCGCAGCATCCCCGTGATCGACAACGTGGGCGTCCTGGTGAACGGCCGGGTCTACTACGCCGGCGACTCGTTCACAGTGCCGGAGGGCGTCGATGTCGAGATTCTCGCTGCTCCCTCGGGAGCACCGTGGATGAAGATCGCCGAGGCGATGGACTACGTGCTCGAGCTCGCCCCGCGGCACGCCTTCGCGACCCACGAGCAGGTGCTCTCGGAGGCGGGGCGCTCGCTCGGCCACGACCGGCTCGGCTGGGCGGTGCGCGAGGGCGGCGGCGAGTACCACGCCCTCGAGCCGGGCGACGTGCTGGAGCTCTGACGCCGGGGACGACGACGGCCGGGTCGGGGGTGAGCCCCGGCCCGGCCGTCGTCGCGATCCGCTAGCGGATCAGTAGTACTCGCCCTGGCGGTAGTCCCAGGAGTTGAACTGCTCGGCGAGGTTCAGCATGATGCGCTCGTAGTCGAGGCCGCGGCGGATCAGCACGGGGCCCGGGGTGATCGAGCGCTCGCCGCCCTGCACGGGGATGAGGGCGCCCGAGGCGTCCACCATCGAGACCATGACGCCCTGCTCGTGGCGGGAGTCCTCGTCCTTGTCCGGCTGGATCGAGGAGACGTAGGAGTCGGCCGAGACGATGACGTCGGCCTCGTTCTCGATCCGCTCGCCGATGTTCGCGACGCGGCCGCGGTTGCCCACGCCCGAGGGGTTGGCCGAGCTGGCGAAGGTGAGGGTGCGGTCGCCCTCCCACATGGTGGCGACCAGCTGCTCGGCCGGGCGGCCGAAGCGGATGACGAAGCAGCTGGTGCCCCGTCCGTCGCGGACCAGCTCGCGGGCGTCCTCGTCGATCAGGTCGACGGCCTCGGCCTTCCACGGGAGGATGCAGCCGAGCAGGACGTCCTGGTCCCAGTGCTTCTGGTAGAAGGCGAGGACCTCCTCGTTGAGCTCGGCGAGCTCGGTGAGCTGCTCGATGCTGGAGCAGAGCACGACGCCCGGCTTGTTGCGGTTGCGCTGCTTGGCCGAGAACTTGCGCTCGAGGCCCGCTCCGTCGGTCGTCATCAGGATGTAGCCGACCTTGGTCGCGCAGACGACCAGTCCACCGGGGGCGTAGAGCGCGTCCACCGCTTCCGCAGGAGCCTGCTCACGCCATTCGATCACCGTCGTGCTGGTCATTCTTTCCCTTTCGTGGTGTCCAGAGACGCCATGGGCGGGGCCCCGGCCGAGCGGAAGCCTAGCGGATCGCCTCCCGTCGTCCGCGGCGGTGATGCCGCGAACGGACGCGCACCGGGCTCCGGATCGACTCCGGTGCCCGGTGCGCGCCCGTCCGCGCCGCGCGCGCCGACGAGACGGCTCAGGCGAGGGCCGTGAGCGAGCCTCGCGCGAGCGTGTTGACGGTCAGATGGAAGCCGACCAGCGAGGCCGGAGTCGACTCGTCGACCGGCAGCGTCGGCACTCCGAGCGCGTGCACCGTGAAGAGGTAGCGGTGCGGGCGGTCACCGGGCGGCGGGGCCGCACCGGCGTAGGCGAGCGACCCGAGGTCGTTGAGCGCCGGGCGCCCCACTTCCGTCGAGCCGGCGGCCAGCTCGGTGACCTCCTTCGGGATGTCGACCAGGACCCAGTGGTGGATGCCGCCGAGGGTCGGCGCATCGGGGTCGAACACGGTCACGGCGTACGACTGCGTGCCCTCGGGGCCGGCGCTCCAGCGCAGGGACGGGCTGGTGTCGCCGCTCCCCTGGGCCTCGGCGAGCCGCTCGCCGTCGGTCACGTCGTCGCTGGACACCTCCAGGGGCGCCGTCGCGGGCAGGAAGTCGAGCGGGTGCGGGGGCGTGCTCCTGGTCAGATCGGTCATGTCGTTCTCCTTCTCTCTCAGTCGGTGACTCGGCCGCGGACGCCGTCGAGCCAGTAGTCGGAGTGGCGGTCCGCGGTCGCCGCGTCGCGGAACGAGTACGTCTTCAGCAGCCAGCGGAAGCGGGTCTTGTCGCGGTCCTGGACGTCGACGAGCTGACGGCTGTGCAGGCCGTCCTGGTTCGCGATGATCAGCAGGTCCGCGTCGCGGATCCGGTGGTACTGCTCGCTGACCTTCGAGAGCGCATCGCGGAACTGCCAGAGCGCCCACAGGTGCGGCAGGTCGTCCGGGTCGGCCGGCACCGTCCGGGTGTCGTAGTAGCGGAAGCTGTGCTCGTTCTCGAGCAGAGCGTGCTGGTCCGACACGATCTGGTTCTTGTTCTGGGCGCGCGAGAGCTCGTCGAACGGGGTGATGTAGACCGCCTCGCGCAGGAGCGCCTGGTTCTCGGATGAGATGAAGCGCAGGATCTCGCGGCCGTCGACGTACTTCGTGTAGACGAGGTCGGTCTCGGGCGTGCGCAGTCCCAGGAGCGAGATGAAGTCGGCGCGCACCGGGTGCGCGGTCCGCTCGTTGTGCCAGTACAGCTCGCCGTCGGTCTTCTGCGTCTGGGTGTTCGAGAAGCGGTTGTCGGCGTAGACGTCCTGGAAGAAGTCGCCGTTGTTGCGGGTGGCGTATGCGAGCAGCGGCGAGCCGAGGTACTGCGACTGCAGCTCGAGCAGGCCCTCGCCGACGAACGTCAGCTTCTTGCGGTACTTGTCCTCGAGCGCGTCGTCCTGGTCGAGCCAGGGGATCTCGTCGTCGACCGGGTTGTTCGAGATCAGGTGCGCGTAGGTGATCTTCTCGTCGCGCTCGCGCCGGATGCGGGCGAGCGCGTCGACGAAGCCCTGCGGGACGTCGCCGCTGTCGATCAGCGCGGCGATCGCGTCGCGGAAGCGGTCGTAGTCCTTGTAGGGGTCGATGGCGACCGCCAGCAGCGACTGCTGGAGGGTCGATCTGTCGGAATCGGAGAACGTGTAGATGGGCTGCACTGCTTCACTCCTTGCACGTGGATGAGGGACGCCGCCGGCGGGCTCGTCCCGGACTTCCTCTGTCACTCCGCTTCCGCGGTGTCGGCCCTCCTCTCCTGTCGTCGCATCGAGACGGCCCCGATCGTCTGCGCGAGGACCGCGAGGACGACGAGGACGATGAGGGTCGGCGCGGTCCCTCCCGTGAGGGGGACGAGTATCCCGGCGCCGACGAGCAGGACGGCCTGGAGGATCCCCTGGTTGCGCTCCAGTCCGCGCATCACCGCGACCCGGGCGCCGTCCTCGAGCCCGTTCATCGCCGGCGCCAGGGCGATCATCGTCGCGGGCCGCACGAAGCCGCCCGCGATCCCGAGCAGGGCCAGGCCGGCGATCGCGGCGCCGAGCACCCCGAGGGTGGTCAGGGCGAGGCCCAGCACCTGGGTGAGCGCCGTCAGCCGGAAGACCAGGGGCGTGCCGGCGATGAGCGGCGAGAGCCGGGCGGCGGCCAGGCCGGCGAGCGTGTAGAGGCCGAGCACCAGGCCGAACGCGGGCAGCGTCAGACGCAGCTCCTGGAACAGCAGCAGCGGGATCACGAAGGTGTAAGCGGCGAGCAGGACGGCGCGGTTCACGGAGTAGTAGAGGGACCAGAAGCGCACCGCGGCGGGCAGGACGGCCGGCCGCACGGCGCGCGCCGCCACTCCCGAGGCGGCGCTCGCGCCGAGCGGCAGGCGGGCAAGGAGCACCACGGCCAGCGCGGCGCACGACACGAGCGCGCTGAGGAGGAACGGCAGCCGGTCCCAGAGCGCGAGCGAGGCGGCCCCGAGCACTCCCGCGCCGAAGGAGGCGAGGAACATTCCGCTCTGCACCCGCGTCTCCTGGCGGCGAGCATCGGCTCCGGCGCGCAGCGAGGAGGCCAGCGCGGCGTCCCGCCCGGCCGTCAGCGAGAAGCCGCAGCCGGCGAGCAGCTGGCTGATCACGACGGCGACCGGATCCGCGTCCAGCACGATCACGACGAGGCCCAGTGCCTTCACGCCCTCGCCGACGACGAGCGCGCCCGCCGAGGACAGGCGGCGTGTGAGCGGCGAGAGCGGGCCGTCGGCGAGCGCCGCCACCACTCCGTAGAGCGCCAGCAGCAGCGCCACGGCCAGGATCGGGTAGCCCCGCGCCAGCAGGAACACCGCGACCACGGGCAGGTGGAAGTAGGCGCGCGAGACGATCCGGTAGACCGTGATCAGCCCGGCGGCGCTGCGGCCGCGCGGGGCGTCCCCGCGCCCGAGGTCAGACAAGGGAGGGCACGACGACGCGCAGTGCGTCGGCGCCCACGTCGCCCTGACGGACGATCGACGCTCCGCCCACGAGGGAGACGATCGTGCTGCTCATCGTGGAGTCGGGGGCGGTGGTGCTGCGGATCAGGTAGTCGCTGTCGCCGCCGAGGTGCTCCGCGGCGAGGTCGAAGTCGACGAGTCCGGTCGACACCGTGCCGCTGATGTTGGCGGAGGTGGCCGCGAGCGGCAGGCCCGCGAATATCGAGAGCAGGTTGATCGGGGCGCTGAGGTTGTGCACGACCGACACCGTGTCCTGGCCCGAGGTGACCCAGTCCGGGACGACGGGCTTGCGGCGCAGGATGACGTTCAGCGGCCCCGGCCAGAACGCTGCGACGAGCGCGTCCATGTCGGCCGTCTCCGGGGCGAAGGCCCAGGTCGCCCAGTCGCGGGGCGCGGAGACGAAGAGGGTGAGCGGCTTCGCGCCGTCCCGCTTCTTCATGTCGTAGAGGCGGAAGCAGGCGCTGCGCGAGAAGGGGCTGGCGAACACGCCGTAGTTCGTGTCGGTCTGCGCGATGACGGTCGCGCCCTCGCGGAGCTCCTGCCCGACGCGCCGGAGCTCGTCGAGATCGGTCGCGTCGATGATCTGTGCCGTCATGGGTAGTGCTCCTGCTGCGCTCGGGCGCGTCCGGGCGGGGCCGGATCGCGTCGCTGTCGTGTGGTCCGCTGACGGCGGCGCCCCACGGAGGGCGCCTGGCGGGTCGGACGGCGGAGGCCGTCCGGATGCGGGTGACCACGGAGGAGAGATGCGGCTGCGTCCTCCCCCCGAGGACGTCTGCCCGGTGAAAGTAGCAGGGTGCGCATCCGGCCCGCGTGTTCGCGACGCTGCATGACGAAGGAAGTCGTCGACGTCGGGGAGCAGGGTCGGGGATCGGTATGTTCCGCTGACGCGCCGCATCTCCGCGGCGTTCTCCCGGCTCCGCGGATCCGCGCGATCGTCCGTCTGGCGGCGCACCACGGCCGGGGCTGGACGGCTCGCGGCGACCCGGTCTCCGGGCCCTCCCGCTCCTCGACAGAAGGACCGCCCATGACCGACTACTGGCCCGTGCTCCTCATCCTGCTCACGATCGTGGCCGTCGTGGTCCTGATCGTCGTGCTGAAGGTCGAGCCGGTGATCGCCCTCCTCGTCTCGGCCCTCGGGCTCGGCCTCGTCTCGGGGCAGGGCGGCGAGGGGACGGTGACCGCGATGACGTCCGGATTCGGCGCGGTCCTCGGCGACATCGGCCTGCTGATCGCGCTCGGCCTGCTGCTCGGATCGCTCCTGGAGGCGCTGGGCGTGGCCCCGCTGCTCGCCCGCTGGCTCGTGAAGCGCTTCGGTCGGCGCGCGCTCCCGGTCGCCTACGCGCTGACCCTGGGCGTCGCCTTCCCCTCGATCTACTCCGACGTGCTGGTCGTGATGAGCGCACCGCTGACTCGTCTGGCCTCGCGGGGGCTCGGTGCCGGTGGCTACGGGCTGCTGGCCGGCTCCTCCATCGTCGGGATGATCGTGGGCGTGGTCTTCGTCGTCCCCGGAGCCGCCGCGCTGGCCACGGCAGGCATCGCGGGCGCTCCCCTGCCGTCGATGGTCGCCATCGGCGCCCCGCTGGGCATCGTCACCATCGTGCTGACCGTGCTGGTGTACAGCGCCCTGGTGAAGCGCGGCGGCTGGCGGGACGAGCGCGACCTCGAGGGCGGGGCGGTCCCGGGGCCCGCTCTCGAGCCCGAGGCGGGCGCGGCCACGGGAGGCACGGCGCTCGCGACGCGGCGGGTGCCGCTCGCGCTGGCCGTCGCTCCGATCGCCCTCACCATCGTGCTGATCGCCGCGAACTCGCTCACCCAGCTGGCCGAGCTCGACGTCCCCCTCCTGCGGTTCCTCGGCGACGCGCACATCGCGCTGCTGGCCGGCTTGGTGCTGGCCTACGCGACGGCACTGCGGACGCTCCCGAAGGGCGCCGTGGCCACGGCACTGGGCGGAGCACTGACCCGCAGCGGCCCGATCGTCGTCCTGACCGGGGTCAGCGGCAGCCTCGCCGCCGTGGTCGGAGGAACCGGGGTCGGCGACGCGCTCGCCGGCGCCTTCGACGGGCGGGCCCTCTCGCCGATCCTGCTCACCTGGGTCGTCGCGGCCGTGCTGCACGCGGCGATCGGCTCGGTCTCGACGGCCGCGATCACCGCGGTCGGCATCGTCGCCCCGCTGATCCCCGTGCTCGACGTGAACCCGGCGCTGATCGCCCTGGCCGCCGGCTCCGGCGCGCTCTTCCTCGGGATGGTCAACGCCAACGCGTTCTGGCTCTTCAAGTCCGTGCTCGGCCTCACCGTGCGGGGCACGTTCACCGCCTACTCGCTGACGCTCTCGATCGCCTCGGTGATCTCGCTGCTGGCGCTGCTGGTGGCGGGAACGTTCGTCTGAGCGTCGGCCGGCCCCCACGAGGCCACGCTCGCGAGGTCGGCGCCGAACTCGACCCGGAGGCGCACGGGCGCGCCCCCGCGCAGCACGCCCGGCAGCCAGAGGCGGGCGTCATCCCACATCCGCTCGAACGGCACCTCCTCGACCGGGACGAAGGCGGCGGCGAGCTCGCTCGACTCGGTGACCTCGCCGGTGACGCGGCGGCAGAGGAAGACGTGCGAGCGCTGGCTCCAGGCCGGCCGGTGCGGGAAGGAGTAGTCGAGCACGCCGCGCGGCTCCAGATCGGCCGCTCGGGCGACGAGCCCGGCCTCCTCCTGCAGTTCGCGGACGGCGGCGGCGACGGGCGACTCGCCGGGCTCGAGCTTGCCGCCGGGAGCGACCACGCGCCCCTCGCCGAGGCCGCGGCGCTTCCGGCCGAGCAGCACCTCCGCGCCCCGCGGGCCCTCGCGGAGGACGTAGACGACGCACTCCTCGGGCAGTCCCACCGCGCACCTCCGCTCGCCGGGGCCGGGAGCCCGGCACCGCCGTCGTAGGCTAGCCCGGTGACGACGACCGCGCTCGAGCGCTTCCAAGCCCTGCTGCGCGTCGAGACGGTGTCCCACTCGGACGAGACGGCCACCGATTGGAGCCGCTTCGAGGCGTTCCGCACGCTCGTCGCCGAGCTCTACCCGGCACTGCACGCGGCCCTGGACTTCGAGACAGTCGCCGGCCACTCCCTCCTCTGGCGCTGGCGCGGTGAGGAGCCGGGCGAGTCGGCCGTGCTGATGGCCCACTACGACGTGGTCAGCGTGACGGCGGCGGAGTGGTCGCACGACCCGTTCGCGGCCGAGACGGTCGTCGCCGCGGACGGCCGCACCTCCGTCGTGGCGCGCGGCGCCCTCGACGACAAGGGCTCCCTCGTCGCCCTCCTCGAGGCGGTCGAGGCGGCCGTCCTGCGGGGCGAGCGGCCCCGGCACGACGTGTACCTCCTCTCGACGCACAACGAGGAGACGGCGGGCGACGGCGCCCCCTCGGTCGTCGCCCTGCTCGGCGCGCGCGGGGTCCGCCCGCGCCTCGTGCTCGACGAGGGCGGGAACGTGCGGCGCGGCATCCTGCCCGGCGTCACCACCCCGATCGCCGTGATCGGCGTCACCGAGCGCGGGATCATGAACCTCGAGCTGACCTGCCGCGACGTCGGCGGCCACGCCTCCGCTCCGCCGCCCCCGCCCGGGCTGCTCGCCACCCAGCGGCTCGCGAGGGCGATCCACCGCCTGACCGAGAACCCGTTCCCCTCGACGCTCCCTGAGCCGATCGCCCAGCTGGTGCGCGCGGCGGCCGACCACGCGGACGCGGCCCACGCCGTCTGGTACGCCCGCCCGCACGAGCACCCGGACGCCGTCGTCGGCGCGCTCGCCGCCCACTCCAACCGCTCGGCGGCGATGCTGCGGACGACGGTCGCGATCACCGAGCTGCGCGGCAGCACCGGAGCGAACGTCCTCGCCTCCAGCGCCAGCGCCACCGCGAACGTGCGGATCAACCCGGGCGGCACCGTGGCGGGCGTGGTCGAGCGCATCCGCGCCGTCATCGACGACCCGGAGGTCGAGGTCGAGGTGAAGGTCGCCCACGAGCCCTCCCCCGTCTCCCCCACCGGCGAGCCCGGCGACGGCGGGCCGTACGACCTGCTCCGCGCGGTCGTGCAGGAGTCGTTCCCGGACGCGGTCGTCGCCCCCTACGTGCAGACCGGCGGCAGCGACGCGCGGCACTTCCACGCGATCAGCGACCACGTCTACCGCTTCATCCCGTTCGAGATCAGCCCGCGGCAGCAGCTCGGGATCCACGGGGTCGACGAGTCGGTCGAGGCCGACCAGTTCGAGCGAGCGATCGAGTTCTACGCGCGGCTGCTCGCCCGGCTCTGATCGCGGCGGTCCTCCGGGGTCGGGGAGGACCGCGCAGCGACCGGCAACCTGGGAGAACCGTTCGATGACGCGCCGACCGGTGTTGGCCCGGAGTTCACCCCGCGATGATGAACTGGTCTCAGCGGGGTCGCCTCCGCTGGAGCAGTGCGCAAGTGCCGACGCCGGGTCGCGTGATCCGGCTCCCGCCGATCGTGGAACCCGAGGATCATGTCCCTCCGCCAGGCCGAGTACCCCCGGCCCAACCACTTCATCCTTCACCTGAGCGACACCCACTTCATCGCCGGAGACGGCGGCCTGTACGGCTCCGACGTCGACAGCGAGGCCCAGCTGCGGCTCCTGTTCGACGAGCTGGAGGCGTCCGGCGGACGTCCGGAGGCCATCGTCATCACGGGTGATCTCGCCGACAAGGGCGAGCCGGAGGCGTACGCGAAGCTGCGCGCCGTCGTCGAGCCCGCGGCCGCACGCCTCGGCGCCGAGGTGATCTGGGTGATGGGCAACCACGACGACCGCGGCGCGTTCCGCTCGGGGCTGCTCGACCAGCTCCCGACCACGCAGCCGGTCGACCGCGTGCACGACGTGAACGGGCTGCGGATCATCGCGCTGGACTCCACCGTGCCCGGCGCCCACTACGGGGAGATCTCGGACGCGCAGCTCGACTGGCTGGCGGAGGAGCTCTCCAGCCCGGCCCCGCACGGCACTATCCTCGCGCTGCACCACCCGCCGGTGCCGAGCGTGCTCGACCTCTCGGTCCTCGTGGAGCTGCGCGACCAGCCCGCCCTCGCGGAGGTGCTCGAGGGCTCCGACGTCCGCAGCATCATCGCGGGCCACCTGCACTACTCGTCGACGGCGATGTTCGCCGGCATCCCGGTCTCGGTCGCGTCGGCCACCTGCTACACCCAGGACCTCAACGTGCCGGTGGGAGCGACCCGCGCCCGAAACGGCGCCCAGGCGTTCAACCTGATCCACGTCTACGACGGCACGGTGCTGCACTCGGTGGTGCCGATCGGCGCCTCGACCGAGGTGTCCTACGTCTCGGCGAACGAGACGCAGCGGATCCTCGCGGACCACGGCGTCGAGATCGCCGCGGCGACGGCGGCCCCCGTCGCCCGGGACGAGGAGCTCTACCCGCCGCTCGTGGAGCGGGTGGGCGTCAGCGCGTAGCGACGCGACGGGGCGTCGGGGTCGCCCCGACGCCTCCGGGCGCCGCGTCGACCGCGTCCTCGGACACGGCCGGCGGTGTCAGCGCCCGCCGGCGCGGTCCCGCGCGAACAGCCATCCGGCGAACGCCAGCGCCGCGGCCAGCGCGACGCCCACGCCGACGCCCGCTCCCACTGCGATGCCCGGGAACACGAGCGAGCTCGCCAGGCCGAGAAGCAGCCCGGCAACCGCTCCCCCGACGGCCCAGCCCACGGTCAGTCCTCGCGCTCCCACGGAGCCGGGATCGGGTAGTACTCCTCGAGGAACCCGATGACGGCCTTGGTGCGCGCCTCCGCCGAGATCTCGGGGAAGCTGCCGTCGTTGAGGCAGAAGAAGTCGACTCCGCGGTTCTTGAGGAGCTTGCGCATGTCCTTCAGCCCCTGGTGCATCGTCGTGTCGACGTACTTCACCGAGGCGTTCTCCTGCACGACCGCGCGGCCGGTCATCAGCGCGTAGTAGTGGTAGAGCGAGTTGGTGACGGAGACGTCGCTCGCGGAGCGGAAGCGGCTCGCGGCGGTCGCGGTGAACTCCGGCTCGAACTCGGCCTCGAGCTCGGCCATCACGGTCTTGCGGAGCGGCGTGGCGGCGTGCTCGAGGTGACGGGTCGTCATCGCGCCGAAGCGCTCGCGGAGCAGGCGCCGGTTGACGCGGGCCGCGTTCTCGAAGCCGCTGCGGGAGGCGTTGGAGTCGCCCATGCCGATGCGCGTCGTCGCCTCGATGAACTTCGTGATGCCCCCGGGCGAGAAGAAGATCGACGGGTCGACCGGGCGCCCGAAGAACATGTCGTCGTTGGAGTAGAGGAAGTGCTCCGCCAGCCCCGGGATGCGGTGCAGCTGGCTCTCGACCGCGTGGGAGTTGTGCGTCGGCAGCACCGAGAGGTCGCGGAAGTGGTCCTCGCTGCGCACGAGGGTGACGTCCGGGTGCTCGTCCAGCCAGCGCGGGCGCGGGGAGTCGGTGACGATGTAGATGTGCCGGATCCACGGCGCGTACATGTAGACGCTGCGCAGGGCGTACTTGAGCTCGTCGATCTGGCGGAAGCGCGCCGGAGCGTCGTCGCCCTCGCCCACCACGTAGCTCGCCATGCGGGCCGCACGGGCGCGCTGGAACTCCAGGTCGGTGCCGTCGACCCACGAGAAGACGATGTCCACCTCGAAGCGGATGTCGCTGACGAGCGGCTCGAACATGCCCTCGAACGTCGGCCAGGTGCGGCCGTAGGCCTCGACGTGGGCGTCGATGGCTTCGGCGACGGGGAGGCTGTTGCGCATGAGCGCGTTCTCGGCGGGAGTGATGATCTCCTCCTCGCCCACCTTCCACAGCTCGAGGCGGACGCCGCTGCGGGCGCCGTAGCGCAGCGATCCCGTCGAGGAGACGCGCGGGCGGAAGAGCTTGAAGACGGAGGCGCGCGGGTACGGCGCGAGCACGCCCTCGGCCAGGAGCTGCGGCGGGGTGCCCCGCTTGTCGACCGTCTTGGCGTAGAAGGGCTCGGTCGCGAAGGCGCGCGCCAGCAGCGTCGCCAGCTCGGCGCCGAGCACGCGGTCCACCGCGAGGAAGGGCGAGCCGTCGGTGCCGCGGATGAGGCGGTAGGGGAATTCGGCGGCGTCGAGGACCTCGCCGATGGCGATCAGGTCCTCGGTCCAGGCCGCGCGGGGCGTCGTACTCGAGTTCACCAGCGAGAACAGGCCGGCATGGACCACGACGTCGTCGCGGTCGAAGTGGCGCGGGCGCAGGAGCGGTGACGGAAGAGCACGGACGGAAGGCATGATTCACATTATCCGCCGTGGATTTCGTCCGTGTGACCGGGCCGTCGGCTTGACAGCGACCGCGGGGCCGCACGGTCAGCGCGAGAGCGACCCCAGACGGTCCCCCGCCTTCTCCGCGGCCTTCGCGGCCCGCCTGGCGCGGTGCCGCTCCTCGGCGGCGACGACCCCCAGCGCGAAGGCTCCCTCCCCGCTGCGATCGGCCTCCTCCAGGATCAGCGCACGGGCGGCGAGCGCGTCGCGCTCCTCCCCCAGGGCGTCGGCGAGGTCCTCGCCCGCCTCGGCGAGCGAGCGGCGCCGGGCGCCGACGGCCTCGGGGACGACCGCCCGCCACGCCTCCACGGTGTAGCGGAGCCGCTTCGCCGCCTTCCGCAGGTCGTGACGAGCCTCGAGCGAGCCGCCGGCCGCCGCGGAGCCCGCCGCGGAGATGCGCGCGAGGTCCTTCGCGACGGAGCGGCGCACCAGCGCCGTCGCGCTCGAGCCCGCCCGCGCGGTGCGGGGCGGATCCGCGAGCAGGGCGTCGAGCGAGGCGAGGAGCGCGAGGTAGCGGCCGCCGCGCAGAGTGCGGTCGACGCGGCGCAGCGCCGAGGCGTGCCGGTGCTCGATCTCCTCCAGCAGGGCGGTGGGGGTGCTCGGGGCGCCCTCGACGGCCGCCAGGGAGGTGCGGAACCGCTCGGCGAGCACCTCCTGGTCGCGGGCCGCGCCGAGGACCCCTCCCAGCCAGCGCAGCTCGTCCCGCACGGGGTCGGTCGCCGCACGGTCGAGCACGGAGCGGGAGGCGGCGAGGACGGACCGGAGCCGGCGCGCGAGCACGCGCATCCGGTGCAGGGCGTCGTCGGCCTCGAGGCGCACCCGCGGGTCGACGGCGCGCAGCTCTCGCAGGAGCGAGCGGACCGCGGCGAGCGCCGCCTCCCCGCCGTTCCGCGGATCCGGGACCGTCTCCTCGATCGGGCCGCCGGTGGCCCGGGCGAGCTTGGAGGCGCTGGCGGCCGGGCGGGCGCCCGCGGCGAGGAGCTGCTGCTCGATCGCGTCGAGGATCCGCTCGCCCTCGTCGCCCGGGACGTCGACGAGCTCGACCTCCCACTCCCTCCAGCGCCGCTCGCGGCCGGTGCGCTGGTCGCGCGCGGTCACCAGGTCGTCGGCGATCTCGGCGAGCTCCCGCCCGTGGGAGTCGAGGGCGCGGGTGATCGAGCGGACCGTCTCGAGCAGCGCCAGCGGCTCGAGCGGCGCGCGCCCCACCTGCGCGAGCACCGGCTCGCGGACGGCGGACGGGACCGTGCGCGAGGCCGTGAGCTCCGCGTGGATCTCGGTGCGGCCGGAGGAGCCGGGCAGCTTGACGTGCCAGCCCTGGTCGGATCCGCCCTCGCGGCGGCGCAGCGTGATCCGCCCCCGGGACAGAGCGCGCTCGGCGGTGTCGAAGTACTCGGCGCGGAGGGTCACCGGCTCCTCCGTGCGGACGCTCGCGACGCTCGCGGTGCCGGTCAGGTCGGGCAGCCGGGTGCCCGCGTCGACGTCGTACTTCCGCTCGACCTCGGTCTGCACTCTCCGCGCACCGCCCGCCCGGGACGTCGCCGACTCGTTCTCCGCACCGCTGGCCATGCTCCATTGTGATCACGCCCGGCGCCGCTGCGGCACCCCGGGCGGCCAGGGGCGCCCTCGCCCTAGGCTGGAGCGATGACCGCGCCCGTTCCGCCCGTCGCCCGCCGCGTCCCCCTCGAGCGCCGCCACCACGGCGACGTGGTGGTCGACCACTACGAGTGGCTGCGCGAGAAGGAGAGCCCCGAGGTGATCGCGCACCTCGAGGCCGAGAACGCGTACACCGAGGCGGTGCTGGCTCCTCTCGCCCCGCTGCGCGAGCGCCTGTTCGAGGAGATCCGCTCGCGGACGAAGGAGACCGACCTCTCGGTCCCCGTCCGGGAGGGCTCCTGGTGGTACTTCTCGCGCTCCTACGAGGGCCGCCAGTACGCCGTGCACTGCCGGGCGCCGATCAGCGGGCCGGACGACTGGACGCCGCCGTCGATCGCCGAGGGCGGTCCGCTCGAGGGCGAGCAGGTCGTCCTGGACGGCAACGCGGAGGCGGAGGGGCACGACTTCTTCTCGCTCGGCAGCTTCGACGTCTCGGCCGACGGCCGACGGCTGCTCTTCGGCACCGACGTCGAGGGCGACGAGCGCTACACCCTCCGCATCCGCGACCTCGAGACCGGCGAGGACCTGCCGGACGTCATCGAGGGCACCGGCGGCGGAGCGACCTTCGGCGCCGACGCGCGCTTCGTCTTCTACCCGACCGTCGACGAGTCCTGGCGCCCCGACACGATCTGGCGGCACGAGGTCGGCGCCGGGACCCCGGACGAGGTCGTCTTCGCCGAGCCCGACGAGCGCTACTGGATCGGCGTGGGCCTCACCCGCAGCCGCCGCTTCCTCGTCATCGAGATCGGCAGCAAGATCACGAGCGAGTGCCTGCTGCTGGACGCGTCCGACCCGACCGGCTCCTTCCGCTCGGTGTGGCCGCGCCGAGAGGGCGTGGAGTACGAGGTCGAGCACGCCGTCGTCGACGGGCACGACCGCCTGCTGATCGTGCACAACGACGGCGCCCTCGACTTCGAGATCGTCGAGGAGCCGGCCGACCTGTCGCTCGACGCCGACGCCCGGGCCCGCGAGCGCCGCGTGGTGGTGCCGCACCGCGAGGGTCGCCGGATCGAGGGCGTCGACGCCTTCGCCGGGCACGTCGTCGTCTCGTACCGCGCCGACGGAGCCACCCGGCTCGGGCTGCTCCGCGAGGACGGCGCCGGAGCGCGGCTCGAGGAGATCGTCTTCGACGAGCCGCTCTACGACGCGGGCCTGGCGGGGAACCCGGAGTGGGAGCAGCCCTCCCTCCGCCTCGCCTACACCTCGTTCGTCACCCCCTCGACCGTGCTCGCGCTCGACGTCGCGACGGGCGAGCGCACGGTGCTCAAGCAGCAGCCGGTGCTCGGCGACTACGACCCCGCGCTGTACGTGCAGAGGAGGGAGTGGGCCGTGGCGGAGGACGGCACGCGGGTGCCGCTCTCGCTCGTCTGGCGCCGCGACGCCGCCGATCCGGACTCGGCCCCCGCGCCGCTCCTCCTCTACGGCTACGGCTCGTACGAGGCGAGCATCGACCCGGGCTTCTCGATCGCGCGCCTCTCGCTGCTCGACCGCGGCGTCGTCTTCGCCGTCGCGCACGTCCGCGGCGGCGGGGAGATGGGCCGCTCCTGGTACGAGAACGGGAAGACGCTGGCGAAGCGGACGACCTTCACCGACTTCGTCTCCGCGGCGCGGCACCTGGTCGACGCGGGCTTCACCACTCCGGACCGCCTGGTCGCGCAGGGAGGGTCGGCCGGCGGCCTGCTGATGGGCGCGGTCGCGAACCTCGCCCCGGAGGCGTTCGCCGGCGTCCTCGCGCAGGTCCCGTTCGTCGACGCGCTCACCTCGATCCTCGACCCGTCGCTGCCGCTCACGGTGATCGAGTGGGACGAGTGGGGCGACCCGCTGCACGACGCCGAGGTCTACGCCTACATGAAGTCGTACTCGCCCTACGAGAACGTCCGCGAGGACGTGCAGTACCCCCGGATCCTCGCGACGACGAGCCTCAACGACACCCGGGTGCTGTACGTGGAGCCGGCGAAGTGGGTGGCCAGGCTCCGCGAGGTCGGCGCTCCCGCGCTGCTGCGCACCGAGATGACAGCGGGACACGGCGGAGTGAGCGGACGCTACGAGCGCTGGCGCGAGATCGCGTTCGAGTACGCCTGGACGCTGGACGTGCTCGAGCTGGCCTGAGCGCCCCGCCGCAAGCCCCTCCGCCCGTCGTCCGCGGCCAGTAGGGTTCGGGGTGCCGACGGAGGGAAGAGCATGAGCGCAGGCCTGTCGATCGACCGCATCGCCGCATGGGTGGCGGACCAGAGGTGGTACGCGAGCAAGGGGCGGCGCCCCGAGCTGGAGGTCCGCGGCGCCTGGTCGCTGCACCCCGGCGAGGCGGAGGTGGTGGACCACCTCTTCATCGACCGGGCAGGCACGAGCCCGGTGCTGTACCAGGTGCCGGTGACCGTCCACGCGGCTCCGGTGCCCGGGCTCGAGGACGCCCTCGTCTACTCCGACGACGTGCACTTCGTGTACGACGCTCCACGGGACCCGGTGTTCGCCCGCGCCCTGCTCGGCATGATCGCCGACGGCGGCCGCTCCGACGAGGACGGCGCCCAGGGCGGCGCCCGCGCCGAGGGCCACCGGCAGCCGGGTGCCGCGATCGGGGCGTTCGCGTCCTCGAAGGTGCTCAGTGGCGAGCAGTCGAACACCTCGGTGATCGTCCGCACCACCGCCGACGACGGATCCGACGCGACCCCGGTGATCGTCAAGGTCTTCCGCGCCCTCCACCACGGCGACAACCCGGACGTGACGGTGCAGTCGGCGCTCAACGCCGCCGGGAGCGCCCTCGTCCCGCCCGTGCTCGGCAACGTGACCGGCGAGTGGGACGACGAGGGCGAGGAGACGGGCCGCGCCTTCGGGCACCTCGCCTTCGCGCAGGAGTTCCTCCCCGGGGTCCAGGACGCGTGGCGCGTCGCCCTCGAGGCGGTCGCCGCCGACTCCGACTTCACCGGACCCGCCCGCGAGCTGGGCCGCGCCACCGCCGAGGTGCACGCGACGCTGGCGGAGGTCATGCCGACCGAGGACACCACGTCCGAGGTCGTCGAGCGGATGGTCGCGACCATGCGCCGTCGCCTGCGCATCGCCTCGGCCGAGGTCCCCGTGATCGCGGAGGACTCGGAGGCGATCGAGGCCGTGTTCCGCGCCGCCGAGACCGCGCCGTGGCCGAGGCTCCAGCGCATCCACGGCGACTACCACCTCGGGCAGGTCCTGTCCGTGCCCGACCGCGGCTGGGTGCTCCTCGACTTCGAGGGCGAGCCGCTGCGGCCCATGCACGAGCGCCGCCTTCCCGACGTGGCCCTGCGCGACGTGGCGGGGATGCTGCGGTCCTTCGACTACGCGGCGGGCGCGCACGAGCAGGCCGAGCCGGGCGCCTCGAGGGCGGCCTGGGCGGCGGCGAGCCGGGCCGCGTTCCTCGAGGGCTACACCGAGCGGGCGGGCGACGCGGTCACCGCGCACCGGGCGGTGCTCGACGCGTTCGAACTCGACAAGGCCGTCTACGAGGCGATCTACGAGGCGCGCAACCGGCCGGAGTGGCTGTCGATCCCGGTCGCCGCGGTGCAGCGCCTCGCCGGGCGCTCGTAGGGTGGCAGGCATGAGCGACGACACCGACGACAAGAAGCCCCTGGACCCGCTGAGCGACTTCAGCATCCCGGGCGACACCGATCTGCACACGACCGGCGACGCCTCGGGCGCGGACGGCGACGAGGTCGCGGAGCCCGGAGCGGACGAGGACTGAGCCGCCTGCTCCGCGGGGCCTGCCTCGGCCGTCGGCTCCGCTGAGCCGGCGGCCGTCCTAGCCCAGCGGGGCGAGCGGCTCGACCGCCGGCCCCTCCAGCACCGTCCCGTCGGCTGCGAAGCGGGAACCGTGCAGCGGACAGTCCCAGCTGCGCTCCGAGTCGTTCCAGGTGACGATCCCGCCCAGGTGCGGGCACACCGCCGACACCGCGCAGCGCCTCCCCTCCACGGTGGAGACCGCGACGGGCTGCAGGCCGTCGCGGGCGAGCGAGCCCTGGCCCTCCGCCGGCACCACCCCGGCCGAGCGGGGCGCGCGGAGCGCTGCCGACCAGCCGCGGGCGTACCAGACGCCCACCGCCAGCCCGGCGCCAAGCCCCTCCGCCATCACCCGCGGCAGCGTGGGCCGGCGGTGCAGCGTCCTCGCCCAGGCCGGCGTCCCGCCCTCGAGGTCGGCGACGAGCGTCATCGCGGCCTGCACCGCGTTGGTCATCCCCCACTTGTCGTAGCCGGTCGCCAGGAAGATCCGTCCGCGGCCCCGCGGCAGCCAGCCCACGAACGGCACACGGTGGAACGGCTCGTAGTCCTGCGCGCTCCACTGCGCGACCGGCTCCGCCCCCGGGAAGGACCGCCGCGTCCAGGCGACCAGGTCGTCCACCGCCTCCGAGGTGACGGGCCGGCGCCCCACCGGGTGGCCGTTGCCGCCGATCAGGAGGAGCCGCTCGCCGTCGCGCTCGGCGTCGCGCACCGAGCGGGACGGCTCGTCGACCGAGAGGTACATGCCGTCGGGGATCGGCGCGTCGGTGCGGAACGCGACCGCGTACGAGCGCAGCGCTGCGATCTTGGCGAAGTAGAGGCCGCGGTCGAGGATCGGCGCCCCCGTGAGCAGGTAGGCCCGGTCCCCGGTCACCGGGCCCGCGCTGGTGCGGACCCGGACGGGAGCGGTCGCTCGCATCCCGAGGGACCGGACGCCCTGCACCAGCGTGCCCCCGGCGGCGCGGAAGTCGGCGGCGAGCGCCGTGAGGACGTCCATCGGGTCGAACTGGGCCTGGTCGTCGAGGGCGACGGCCGCCGTGCTGGGGAACGGCACGTCGAGCTCGCCGACGAGGCGGGTCGCGAGGCCGAAGCGGCGCGCGGTCGCGTGCTCCTTCAGGACGGCGTCCACGCCCTCGGGCGTCTGCGCGTAGCTGTAGGCGGTGCGCCTCTGCACCGGCACGCCCGCGCCCTCGCAGTAGTCGAGCAGCCAGCGGAAGCCCGCGAGGTTCGCCGCGACGTAGGCCTCGGTCACCGCGGGGATGTTGCGCTCCGCGATCCGGGAGAGGTGCGCTCCCTGCAGGAGGCTGAGCTTCGCCGTCGTGTTCCCGGTCGTGACCGCGCCGACCTCCCGCGCCTCCAGCACCAGCACGCGCCGGCCGGTCCGCTGCAGGAGGAGCGCGGTGACCAGCCCGGTGAGTCCGGCGCCGACCACGACGTCGTCGTAGTGCGCGCCCGGGACGAACTCGTCGGAGGGGATCGGAGCCGCGCCCGCCCGCCAGAGGGAGCGGGGCCGCGGGGCCGTCGTGGTCGTGTCCTCCGGAGTCATCGGGAGTCCCTCCGTTCAGGGGCCGGACGGCCCGCGAGCGACGCTACGCGGAGCCTCCGGGACCGTCACGGTGTTGACACGTCGCGGGACGCGGGCTCAGAGCCAGCCCCACCGCTTGAAGAGCCGGTGCAGCACCACGCTCGAGGCGAGCATCGCCGCGAGCGCCGCCGGGTACCCCCACGCCACGTGCAGCTCGGGCATCACGTCGAAGTTCATGCCGTAGATGCTCGAGATCATGGTCGGCGCGAAGAAGATGGCCGCCCAGGCGGAGATCCGCTTGACCTCGTCGTTCTGCTGGTTGCCCACCTCCGCGAGCTTCTTCATGTCCTCGTTCTGGCGCTGGGCGACGAGGGTCGCGTTCACCGCCAGGATCTCCCGCAGCGTGGTGCGGAAGCCGTCGACCCGCTCGGTGACGAGCGCGACGTGGTCGGCGACGTCGCGGATGTAGCGGCGCAGCTCCACATCCGACTGGAACACCTCGAAGTCGGTGACGAGCCGCCCGAGCATGCCGGTCAGCGGAGCGACCGCACGCTGGAAGTCCAGCACCTCCTGGCTGAGCTCGTAGATGCGTCGGGACACCGCCGGGTCGCCCTCGAAGACCTGCGCCTCGATCTCGTCGATGTCGTTCTCGAGACCGGCGACGACGGGCGAGTACTGATCCACGACGGCGTCGAGGATCGCGTACAGCACGGCGACCGGGCCGACGCGCAGCAGCTCCGGATCGGCCTCCATCCGCCGCCGCACCAGCGAGAGGTCGGGCTTCTCGGAGTGGCGGACCGTGACGACGAAGTTCGACCCCACGAACAGGTGGAGCTCGCCGAAGTCGACCTCCTCGCGCTGGTCGGAGTAGCTGGCGGCGCGCAGCACCACGAACATGTCGCTGCCGTACCGCTCGAGCTTGGGCCTCTGGTGCGCGCTGATCGCGTCCTCGAGGGCGAGCGGGTGCATCGAGAACTCGTCCTCGAGCGCGGCGAGCTCGGCCGCGTTCGGCCGGTACAGCCCGATCCACGCCATCGCGTCGGGCAGCTTCTGCAGGGCGGCGAGCGCCTCCGGGATGCTGCCGGGAGAGACGACCCGGCGGCCGTCCTGGTAGATCGCGTTGTCGACCGTGCTGGTGCGGGCCGGCTCGTCGTCCGGGCGCAGACGCTGGATGGGAGCGGTGTCCTCGGCGGCGGCGCGGGTGCGCGAGCCCAGACCCAGGATCGTCGCGGGGACGCGGGGCAGCTTCACGACCATCTCCTCTGCTCGACCGACGCCCTATTGTGCACCTCCCGGTGAACGGGAGGTGTCCGCTGCGCCGCCGGTGTCGGAGGGCCTCACTAGCCTGGAGGCGCTCCCCCGGACGACGCAGAGGAAGGACGACCGTGAAGCTGCTGCACACCTCGGACTGGCACATCGGCCGCACCTTCCACGGGCACTCCACGACGGCGGCGCTCGCGACCGTGCTCGAGGCCCTGGTCGAGACGGTGCGGGCCGAGCGCGTGGACGCGGTGCTGATCGCCGGCGACGTCTTCGACTCCGCCGTGCCCGCCGCAGAGCACTACACCCTCCTCACCCGCACGCTCGAGGCGATCCGCGCGGCCGGCGCCGAGGTCGTCCTCACCAGCGGCAACCACGACTCCCCCGCCCGGCTCGGCTTCCAGGCCGGGCTCCTGCGCGGAGCGGGCGTCCACGTCCTCACCGACCCCGAGGCGTACGCCGAGCCGGTCGTGCTGCGCGACGCGTCCGGCCTCGAGGTCGGCGTCCACGGCATTCCCTTCCTCGAGCCCGCCCTCTACCGCCACCGGCACCCGGAGGAGCAGCTGCGCCGCCACGAGGACGTGCTCGCCTTCGCGATGGCGCGGGTGCGCGCCGCCGCCGAGGCGGCGGGCCGTCCCTGGGTCGTGCTCGCGCACTGCTTCGCGGTCGGAGCCCCGGCCGCGGTCCTCGAGCGCGACATCACGGCGGGCGGGCTCGACTACGTCTCGGTCGAGCACTTCGCCGCGGCCGACTACGCGGCGCTCGGGCACATCCACGGACGCGCCGAGCTGCTGCCGGGAGTGCGCTACTCCGGAGCGCCGCTGCACTACTCGTTCGGCGAGGCGTCGAAGCCGCGCGGCGCCTGGCTGGTGACGATCGGGCCCGAGGGGCTCGAGGGCGTCGAGTGGTCGCCGCTCCCCGTGCCGAGGAGGCTCAGCGTGATCGAGGGCGAGCTCCAGCAGCTGCTGCGCGATCCCTCCCTGGCCGAGGTGGAGGGCGACTGGGTCTCGGCGGTGCTCACCGATCCCGTGCGCCCGCTCGACGCGATGGCGCGCCTGCAGTCGCGCTTCCCCGGCTGCGCCACGCTCGAGCACCGGCCCCCGCACGCCGCGGCCGAGCCGCGCGCGTACGCCGAGCGGATCCGCGGGCGGAGCGACGTGGAGGTCGTCGACGACTTCCTCGCCCACGTCCGCGGCGGCCACGGCGCCACGGACACCGAGCGCGCCCTCACCCTCGACGCGCTCGCGGCCGTCGAGGCCGAGGCTCTGCGGTGAGGATCCGCCGACTCGCCTTCGCCGGGCTCGGACCGTTCCGCGCCGAGCAGTGCGTCGACTTCGACCGGCTCGAGGACGTGGGCGTGTACCTCATCGCCGGGCGCACCGGAGCGGGCAAGTCGACGATCCTCGACGCGATCGCGTTCGCACTCTACGGCTCGGTCCCCCGCTTCGACGGCACCGCCTCGCGCCTCCGGAGCGACCACAGCGGCCCCGAGGACGAGACCTTCGCCGAGCTCGAGTTCGAGGCGGCGGGGCGCGTCTACCGCGTCCGGCGCTCGCCCGAGTACGAGCGGCCGAAGCGGCGCGGCACCGGCACCACGACCCAGCCGGCGAAGGTCGAGCTGCTGGAGCAGGTCGACGGCGCCTGGGTAGGGCTCTCGTCGAGCGCGAAGGAGGTGGGCGCCGACATCGGCCGGATCGTCGGCCTGACGAAGGACCAGTTCCTCCAGGTGATCCTGCTGGCGCAGAACCGCTTCCACGAGTTCCTGCTCGCGAAGAACGACGACCGGCAGCGGCTCCTGCGCACGCTCTTCGCGACCGAGCGCTTCGATCTGCTCCGCCGCCGCCTGCTCGAGCATCGCGACGCGAGCGCCGTCGGGCTCGAGGAGGAGCGCGCGGCCGTGACGGCGCTCGCGGACGAGGCCGTCCGGCTCCTCGATGACGGAGCCGAGCCGCCTCTGCCGGACGCCGCCTGGTTCGCCGGGCTGCCGGCGCGGCTCGCCGCTCCGCTCGAGGCGGCCCGGGCCGGCTCCGCCGCGGCCGACGCGGCGCACGAGGCCGCGGGCACCGCTCTCGACGAGGCACGGCGCATCGCCCGGGGCCAGGAGCGGCGCCGGCGCGCCCTCATCGAGGCGGAGGAGCTCGTGGTCGCCGAGGCGCACGTCGAGCAGCAGCGGGCCGCGATCGAGCGCGCGCGCCGGGCCGACGGCGTGCTGCCGCTGCTCCGCTCCGCCCGGGCAGCCGCCGAGAAGGAGCGGGCCGCCCGGCAGCAGCGCGACCTCGCCGCCGACGCCTACGGGGACGCGTCCGGGGGCCCGGCCGCCGAGACGGCCGAACGGCTCGCCGCTGTCCTCGGCGCCCTCGCCGAGGCGCTGGCAGAGGAGCGCCGGCTCCCCGACGCGGAGCGCGTCACCGAGCGGTCCGCACGCGCCGAGCAGGCGGCGGCGACCGCGCTCGCGGGGATCGAGGCGGAGCTGCGCGAGCTGCCCGCCCGCGTCGACGCGCTCGCCGCCGAGGAGGAGTCCCTGGCCGGGGAGGCCGCCGCCGTCCCCGCGCGCGTCGACGAGCTCGCCGCGCTCGAGCGGAGGATCGCCGCGGCCCTCGAGCGCGATCTCACTGCGGCGGGTCTGCAGCGGCTCGGCACGGCCTACGCCGACGCGGCGCGCGTCCACGGCGAGCGCGCCGCGGAGCAGGCCGCCCTGATCGCGCGCCGGTTCGCCGGGTTCGCCGGGGAGCTCGCCGAGCGGCTGGAGCCGGGCGAGCCCTGCCCCGTCTGCGGCTCGTGCGAGCACCCCCGCCCGGCCGAGCACGACGGCCCGACGACGGTCGGCACCGACGACCTCGACCGGGCCCGCGTCGCGGTGGAGCGCGCCGCCGCCGCCCTCGACGGCGCCCGCGAGCGCGAGGGAGCCGCGGCTCGGGCTCTCGCGGCGCTCGAGGAGCGTGTGGGCGAGGACGCGGATCCGGAGTCGCTCCGCCCGGCGCACGAGGAACGGCTCGCCTCGGCGCGCCGCGCCGCCGCCCGCATGGAGGAGCTGCGGCGCGAGCGCACCCGGCTGCGCACCCGGATCGACGCTCTCACGACCGGACGGGACGCCGCTCGCGAGGAGCACCGCGCCCGCGCCGACGAGTCCGCCCTCGCCGCTGAAGCGCTGCGGCTGCTGCGGGAGCGCGTCGAGGCCTTCCGCGACGGCGCGACGAGCGTCGCCTCGCGGGTCGAGCAGCTGAGTGCCCAGCGCCGCCGTGCCGTCGCCCTGGTCGAGGCCGAGGAGGCGGCCGTCTCGCGGTCCGAGGCCGCCGCCGCCGCCCGGGAGGAGCTCGCCGAGGTCCTCGCCGAGCGCGGCTTCACGACCGCCGAGGAGGCCGAGTCGGCCGCGCTGGCCAGCGGGGACCGGGCACGGGCCGAGGCCGTCGTCGCCGAGCACGAGCGACGGCGGAGCGCGACGGAGGCGGTGCTGTCCGACCCGGAGCTCCGCGGACTGCCGGGCACGGCCGTCGACCTCGCCGCCGCCGAGGAGCGCTCGCGCGAGGCCTCCGCCCGTCGCGACGAGGCGCGAGCCGGCCTCTCCGTGCTCGAGCACCGCTCGGAGCGCCTGGCCGAGCTCGCCGCGACGGCCGCGGGCCGCCTCGCCGTGCTGGGTGAGCGTCTCCACCGCCACGAGGAGCTGCGCGCGCTGGCCGAGACCGTCTCCGGCCGGGGGCAGAACACGCGCCGGATGGACCTCGAGGCCTTCGCCCTCGCCGGACGCCTGGAGGAGATCGTGACCGCGGCGAACCTCCGCCTCGACGCGATGACCAGCGGCCGCTACGCCCTCGCCCACGACGACTCGCTCGCCTACCGCGGTGCCGCCTCCGGCCTCGGGATCGACGTGCTCGACGCCTTCACCGGCGTCCGCCGGCAGCCGGCCTCGCTCTCCGGCGGCGAGACGTTCCTCGCCTCGCTCGCCCTCGCCCTCGGCCTCGCCGACGTGGTGACGGCGCAGTCCGGCGGCATCTCGCTCGAGACCATGTTCATCGACGAGGGCTTCGGCTCGCTCGACGCCGAGACGCTCGAGACGGCGCTCAGCACGCTCGACGAGCTGCGGTCGGGCGGTCGGACGATCGGCCTGATCAGCCACGTCGACGCGATGCGCGAGCGGCTGCCGATCGGCCTCCGCGTCGCAGTGGGGCCGCGCGGCGACTCGACGATCCTCACCGGCTGAGCGGCCGCTCCCGAGCGAAGGGGCGACGACGGCCCGCTCCCTCCTCTCGCACTGCAGCAGCGAGCGCGCCCGCGCCCGCTGCTAGGGTCGTGCGCAGTGACACGGGGTGCCCGCCAGGGCTGAGAGAAGACCCGTTGAACCTGATCTAGTTCGTACTAGCGAAGGGATGTCGCGAATGAGCATTCGCACGCCTGTCCACCCGACCCTCCCCGCCGACACGGCGCCCGACCCGGCGTCCGTGGGTCGCGATCTCGCCGAGCTCCGCGCCGCCGGGCCCCTGGTGCAGTGCATCACGAACGCGGTCGTCACCGGCTTCACCGCCAACAGCCTTCTGGCCCTCGGGGCCAGCCCGGCGATGTGCGACCTGCCCGGCGAGGCGGGCGTCTTCGCGGGCCTCGCCTCCGCGGTGCTCGTCAACCTCGGCACGCCCGGAGCGGAGCAGCGCGAGGGTGCTCGCGAGGCGGTCGCCGCGGCCGGACGCGCCGGCACCCCGTGGGTGCTCGATCCGGTCGCCGTGGGCCCGCTGCCCGTCCGCACCGCTCTGGCGGTGGAGCTGCTCGAGGCGCGGCCCGCGATCATCCGCGGCAACGCCTCCGAGATCCTCGCCCTCGCGGGAGCCGGTGCGGGCGGCCGCGGCGTGGACGCCGTCGACACCGCCGAGCAGGCGCTCGACTCCGCCCGCGTCCTCGCCCGCCGCACCGGCGGCGTGGTCGCCGTCTCGGGAGCGGTCGACCTCGTCACCGACGGCGAGCGGATCGTCCGGGTCACGGGCGGCCACCCGCTGCTGACCCGCGTGACCGGCGGCGGCTGCGCGCTCGGCGCCGTGATGGCGGCGTTCCTCGGCGCGGGCGCCCGCCCGCTCGACGCGGCCGTCAGCGCCTCCGCGGTCTGGGGCCTCGCCGCCGAGCGGGCCGCCGCCGCGAGCAGCGGTCCCGGATCCTTCGCCGTCGGCCTCCTCGACGCCCTCGCTGCCCTCCAGCCGGCCGACGCCGAGGCCGGGGCGCGGATCGCATGAGCCTCGACCTCTCGCTCTACCTCGTCACGGACACCGCCCAGTGCGGCCCGCGCGGCGTGCCCGCGGTGGTCGCCGCCGCCGTCCGGGGCGGAGTCACGACCGTGCAGATCCGCGATCACGACGCCCCCGCCGCCGAGCTCGTCGCCCTGACCCGGGCCGTCGCCGCCGTCCTCGACGAGCGCACGACCCTGCTGGTCGACGACCGCGTCGACGTCGCCCTCGCCGCCCGCCTCGCGGGCGCCCGCGTCCACGGCGTCCACCTCGGGCAGTCCGACCTCCCCGTCACCGCCGCCCGCTCGCTGCTCGGACCCGACGCGGTGATCGGGCTCACCGCGAACACCCCCGAGCACCTCGCCGCCGTCCGCGCCCTGCCCGCGGGGACGGTCGACTACCTCGGCGTCGGCGTCATCCGGCCCACCGCGACCAAACCCGACCACCCCGCTCCCCTCGGTGTCGACGGGTTCGCCGCCCTCGCCGCGGCCACGGCGCTGCCCTGCGTCGCCATCGGCGGAGTCGGAGCCGCGGACGCGGGGCCACTCCGCCTCGCCGGTGCGGCCGGCCTCGCGGTCGTGTCGGCGCTCTGCACGGCCGCCGACCCCGCGGCGGCCGCCCGCCTGATCCGAGCGGAGTGGGACCGGTGACCGCCGGCGCCCGCGTCCCCCGTGTCCTCAGCATCGCCGGCACCGATCCGACCGGCGGTGCCGGCATCCAGGCCGACCTCAAGTCGATCGGCGCGCTCGGCGGCTACGGCATGGCGGTCGTCACCGCGCTCGTCGCGCAGAACACGCACGGGGTCCGCTCCGTGCACCTGCCGCCCGCCGCGTTCCTCCGCGAGCAGCTCGACGCGGTGAGCGACGACGTCACGATCGACGCGGTGAAGATCGGGATGCTCGCCACGGCCGAGTACGCCGGAGTCGTCGCCGAGTGGCTCGACGAGGTCCGCCCGCCCGTCGTGGTCGTGGATCCGGTGATGGTCGCGACCAGCGGTCACCGGCTGCTCGCTCCCGAGGCGGAGGACGCCGTGCGCGACCTTCTCCGCCGCGCCGACCTGGTGACGCCGAACCTCCCCGAGCTGGGCGTGCTGGCCGGAGAGCCGACCGCCTCCGACTGGCCGGCCGCGCTCGCGCAGGGGGCGATGCTCGCCCGCGCCCTCGACGCCGCCGTGCTGGTGAAGGGCGGCCACCTCGACGGCCCCGCCACCCCGGACGCGATCGTCACCCCCGACGGCCTCGTGCGCGAGGTCCCCGGCGAGCGCGTCGCCACCTCGAACACGCACGGCACCGGGTGCTCGCTCTCGTCCGCGATGGCGACGCTCCTGGCCGGGCGCGACGCCTCCTCCGACGCCCTGGTCGAGGCGCTGACGGAGGCGAAGGAGTGGCTGACCGGCGCCCTGCGCGCCGCCGACGCTCTCGAGGTCGGCTCCGGCAACGGCCCGATCGACCACTTCCACCGGCAACGTCCTCCGGCGTTCTGCGCGGACGTCTGGGAGCGGACGCGGACCCTCCGCGACGAGATCGACGCGCTCCCGTTCGTGCGGGCCCTCGGCGACGGCTCCCTCGGGCGGGAGGACTTCGAGTGGTACCTCGAGCAGGACGCTCTCTACCTCACCGAGTACGCCCGCGTCCTGGCCGTGGCGGCGCAGCGCGCGCCGACCACCGCCGAGCAGGTCTTCTGGGCCGAGGGCTCGGCGTCCGCCCTCGCGGCGGAGGCGCAGCTGCACCGCGACCGGCTCGGGACCAGGGACGCGGCTCCCGCGCCCGTGACCCGCGGCTACACCGACCACCTGCTCGCGGTCGCCGCGGGCGGCGGCTACGGCGAGATCGTCGCCGCCCTGCTCCCCTGCTTCTGGCTCTACGCCGACGTCGGGTCGCGCCTCGCCGCCTCCGGGCACCCCGAGCACCCCTACGCGGACTGGCTGCTCACCTACGGCGACCCGGTCTTCGCGGCGGCCACCGAGCGGGCGATCGAGTTCACGGAGCAGGCCGCCCGCGACGCCTCACCGAGGGAGCGCGCCGCGATGAGGGACGCGTTCCTGCGGTCGAGTTCGTTCGAGAAGGACTTCTTCGCCGCACCGCTCGCCCGGACCGGCTGAGCTCTCAGCCGGCCCGGCCGGGTGCGCTCAGCCGGCCCGGCCGGGTGCGCTCAGCCGGCCCGGCCGGGTGCGCTCAGCCGGCCCGGCCGGGTGCGCTCAGCCGGCCCGGTCGGGTGCGCTCAGCCGATCGCCTCGCGCAGGACGTGCATGAGGGCGTCCAGCTGCACCGTGTCGGCCGAGGCGGTCTCGGCGTCCGCGCCGTCGAGCGCCCGGGCGGCGAGACCGGCCTTGGCGTCGATGAGCTCCGCGATCTTCGCGTCGATCGTGTGCGCCGCGATGATCCTCCACGCCGTCACCGGCTCCTCCTGGCCGATGCGGTGCACGCGGTCGATCGCCTGCGTCTGCTCGGCCGAGGTCCACGACAGCTCGGCGAGCACCACGTTGGACGACGCCTGCAGGTTCACGCCGACTCCCGCCGCGGTGAGCGAGCAGACGGCGACAGAGACGTCCGGGTCCTCGTTGAAGGCGTCGATCTGCTTCTGGCGGAACGCCGCGGTCTGGTCGCCGCGGATGGAGACGGACGTCAGCTCGCGCTTCTCGAAGGTGTCCTCCGCCTGGTCCATCACGTCGATGTGCTTCGCGAAGAAGACGACCTTGCCCACCGAGCGGGCCAGCTGCGAGGCGTAGTCGGCGGCCAGCGCCGCCTTGGCCTGGCCGATCCGGCGCACCATGGTGAAGACGTTCTCGCCGGTCTTGGCCGACTTCGACTCCTCGAGCTCGCTCTGCGCCACGATGCGGATGAACCGCTCGCGCTCGTCGTCGTCGAGCTCGTGCGTGATCGAGGAGGTGACCGCCCTGAAGCGCTGCAGCATGCGGGCGCCGAGCTCGCGCTCGGCCTTCTGGATGGAGCGGCCGAGGTCGTCGTCCAGCTCGACGGGCAGATCGACGATCCGCTTCGACGGCAGGTCGGCGGCGACGTCGATCTTCTTGCGCCGGACGATGCCGAGGTCGATCACGGCCTCGCGCGCCTCCGGGTAGAAGCCCGTGTCGGCGGGGGTGAGGCCCGTCTCCTCGAGGCGGCCCATCAGCTCCGGTCCCGGCTTGGTCTCGTCGATCCAGCCGAGGAAGCGCCAGATGGCGCGGAAGTCGTCGACGTCGTTGATCAGCGGGGTGCCGGTCAGCGCGATCATCAGCGGATCGTGCCCCGGAGTGGTCTCGCGGATCCTCGACGCCAGCGCGAGCACGCTCTGCGAGCGCTGCGAGCGGAGGTTCTTGATGAAGTGCGCCTCGTCGACGACCATGCCGCGGAAGCCCAGGCTCCCGAGCCAGCCGATGTGCCGGTCGAGGATGTCGTAGTTGACGATGACCACGTCGGCGAACGCGTCGAGCGTGCCGCCGTCTCCGTGGATGACCGTGGCGCGCCGCTGCGGCGTCCAGTGCTCGACCTCGCGCGCCCAGTTCATCTTGACCACGTTCGGCACCACCGCGAGGAGCGGGTACGCCCCGACCACCGAGGCGGCGAGGAGGCTCTGCGCGGTCTTGCCCAGACCCGGCTCGTCGGCGAGCAGGAAGCTGCGGTGCCCCTCGCGGGCGCTCTCGATGAAGCGGGCCTGGTGCGGCATCAGCTCGCGGCCGCGCGGCGAGACCCGGTCGAGCTTCGGCGGCTCCGGGAGCTCCATGCTCGCGGCCCGTCCGCCCGCTCCGTACTCGAACGCCTTGAAGAGCGGCCCGAGCAGCTCCCAGTCGTCGAGCCGGCGGCGCGGCGCCGGAGCCGAGGCCTCGGCGATCGAGAAGTCCGGCGGGAGGAAGGGGTTCGCCAGCTGGCGGGCGCGCACCGACTGCGGCACGACCTGGTTGACCGGCACCTCGGGCTTGGGCTCCGGCTCGGTCACGATCAGCAGCTCGTCGGGGCTGAGCTCCGCGCCCGCCTCGAGCAGCCAGTCGCGGCGGAGCTTCTGCGCGGCCGCCGTGACGCCGGCCTCCGATTCGAGCAGCGCGATCAGGCTGGTGTCGCGGGCGGCCGTCTTGGCCAGGATCGTGGCGATGCCGTCGAGGCGCTTCATCTCCTCGGCGCGCTGCGCGTCGCTGAGCGAGGGATCGACCTTGACCCGCTTGCGCTCCTCGCGCATCAGGAGGGCGATCACCAGGAACTTCGTCCGGTTGGTCGGCCCGACCTTGCCGGTCTGGGCCTTCGCCTCCACCTCGCGGACGCGACGGGCGAGGATCGGGATGATCCCCGCGTTGTCCACGCCGCGCGAGCGCGATCGGGGTCGGCTCCCGGCGGCGTTCGACGCTCGTCGCGTCTGACCGGACTGACGCTGGCCGCTGCGAGCCATGCTCCTCCTCGATGTGTGACGGGGGCGGAGGAGGGGTTCCCGCGCGCTGCCGTCGCCGTGCATCCGCCGGATCGCCTCCGGGGAGGCGTCGGGCGTCGGTGCATCCGGTGGCCGTCGGGAGCTCCGAGCAACGGGTCTGGGACCCGGTCGCAGCATCCCCGGCGTGCGGGTGCGGCGCCAGTCTACTCCTCGGGGCGGTCCGGTCGGCGCTCCGCCGCGCGGACGGTCGCGCTCGTCGTCATTCCGGGGTCGGGACGCGGATGACGAGGCCCGCCGCCACGAAGACGCCGACCGCGGCGAGGCTCAGCGAGAACCAGATCGCGTCCGGGAACGCGAACGGCAGCACCGGGTTCCACAGCACGAGCACCGGGACGAGCCCGATCAGCCAGAGGAGTGCGCGCGCCTGGATCGCGAACCAGCCGATGACCGCCGCGAGGATCGCGACCGGGTAGCGGATGAAGTCGTAGGCGTCGGAGCCGACGAGGGCGAGCCCGGCCAGCAGCACGATAGCGCCGAGGATCCCGGGCGCGAGCGCCATGCGGGCGCGGTCGCGCGAGGGGTAGCGGGCGGCGGTCGCGCGGGACGGCTTGCGGGTGCTCACCCCTCGATCGTAGGCGCGCATACCCCGCCCGGGTACCGCCTGCGGCGCGTAGGCTGGAGGAGTGATCGAGGACCTCAAGAAGCGCTCGCTGCACCGTGCCCGGATCCTGGGCGGCCAGATGCGCGGCCTCGAGCGGATGATCGAGAACGAGGACTACTGCGTGGACATCGTCACGCAGTCCCTCGCGATCCAGAAGTCGCTCGGCTCGCTCAACAAGCTCATCGTCGAGAACCACCTCCGCACGCACATCACCGCGATGTTCGAGGAGGGCGGAGACGCCCGCGAGGCGGCCATCGCCGAGCTCGTGAAGATCTTCGAGCTCTCCAACAACCGCTCGTGACCGCCGGCCTCGTCGCCGCGGCGCGGGTGCGCCCGCTGCTGCTCGACGGGGGCCTGGGCACGGAGCTGGAGGCGCAGGGCGCCGCGGTGGACTCCTCGCTCTGGAGCGCCCGGGTCCTGCTGGAGGAGCCCGGCCGGGTCGTCGCCGCGCACCGCGCCTTCGCCGAGGCGGGCGCCCGGGTCGCGGTGACCGCGAGCTACCAGGTGTCCGCGAGCGGATTCGCAGCCGCGGGGCTGGCCCCGGGCCTCGTCGAGCGCGCCCTCCGGGAGAGCGTCGACCTGGCCCGGCGCGCGCAGAGCGGCTGGGTCGCCGCCTCCGTCGGCCCTTTCGGTGCGAGCCTCGGCGACGGCTCCGAGTACCGCGGCGACGACGGCCTCACCGTCGGCGAGCTCGCCGCCTGGCACCGCCCGCGCCTGGAGACCCTGGCCGCGGCCGGGCCCGACCTGCTCGCCGTCGAGACCATCCCGTCGGTGCGGGAGGTGCGGGCCGTCGTGAAGGCCCTCGCGGGCTCCTCGGTCCCCGCCTGGATCTGCGTGAGCGGCCGTTCGGGCCGCACCGCGTCCGGCGAGCCCCTGGCCGAGGCGCTCGCCGTCGCCGCCGCCTCCGAGGAGGTCGTCGGCGTGGGAGTGAACTGCTGCCCGCCCGGCGACGTCGCCGAGGCGGTCCGCATCGCCCGCTCCGTCACCGGCAAGCTGGTCGTCGTGTACCCGAACAGCGGCGAGGAGTGGGACGCCGTCGAGCGTCGCTGGGCAGGCGACGCGGCCTTCGACCCCGCGCTGGTCGCCTCCTGGCGCGCGGCGGGAGCGGATCTGATCGGCGGCTGCTGCCGCGTGGGACCTGCGGCGATCGCTGCCCTCGGACGAAGCCTGGAGGAGGAGTCGTGACCACCCTGAGAGCCGTGCGCGGCGACCTCACCCGCGAGCACGTCGACGCGATCGTGAACGCGGCGAACTCGTCGCTCCTCGGCGGCGGCGGCGTCGACGGCGCGATCCACCGCGCGGGCGGACCGGAGATCCTCGCCGAGTGCCGCCGGCTCCGCGGGACCGAGCTGCCGGACGGTCTGCCCGCCGGCTCCGCGGTCGCCACGACCGCCGGCCGCCTCCCCGCCCGCTGGGTCGTGCACACCGTCGGTCCCGTCCACTCGCGGTCGGAGGACCGCAGCGCCGTCCTCGCCTCGGCCTACCGCGAGTCGGTGCGCACCGCCGTCGGTCTCGGTGCGCGGACGCTCGCCTTCCCGGCCGTCTCGGCGGGCGTCTACGGCTGGCCGATGGACGACGCGGCGCGCATCGCGGTGGAGACGGTCCGCGAGGCGACCGCGGACGGCGCACTCGACGAGGTCCGGTTCGTCCTCTTCTCCGCGGACGCCCTCGCGGCCTTCGAGGCCGCCCTGGCCGCGGAATGACGGAAGGGGAGCCGACCCTGCGGTCGACTCCCCCTCCACGGTGCTGCGCTAGGCCGTCTTCGGCCGCGCGAACTCGTCATAGGGCAGCGTGATCGGGCGGGTCCGCGGAGGCATCCGCACGACCGCCTCGAGCGCCGGGCCCAGTGCCTCGCGCCACGCGCGGTAGCCGTCCTCGTTGAGGTGCAGGCCGTCCGGCGAGTACTGCTCGAGCAGCCCGCCGTCCTCCCCCGCGAGCACCGGCCACAGGTCGAGGTAGCCCGCGTGCGCCGTGGGCGCGAACTGCCACAGGTGGCGGTTGATCTCGCGGATCTGCGGCGCGAACTCGTGTCCGCGCGGCAGGACCGAGGTCACCAGGATGCGCACGTCCGGGAGGTCGCGCCGGAACGTCGCGACGATCGTCTCGATGTTGCGCACGACGTGCTCCGTCGTGCGGTGCCAGGCGAGGTCGTTGGTGCCGATCAGCAGCACCACCGTGTCCGGCTCCTGCGCGACCAGCTCGGCGAGCCGCGCGACGACGTCCGCCGTGGTGGCCCCTCCGACTCCCTCGTCGACGACCGTCGACTCCGTCAGCCACTCGCCCCAGGCTCCCGCCTGGATGATGCTGTCCCCGATGAAGAGGACCTTCCCCAGCTGGAGTCCGCGCCCCGCGTCCGTACTCGACCGTTCGCTCATCGTGCTCCTCTCGTCGGCGTCCCGGGCGGCCTCGCCGCCGCCGGACCCCTCCATTGTCACCGCTGCACCCGGCGCCCGCCAGGGGAGCGCTCGTCGCCGGAGTCCGGCAGGTCGGCCGCGGTGGCCGTGATGCGGTTGGCCATGCCGTTGAAGATGATGCCGTGGAAGGGCAGGATCGCGAACCAGTAGAGCCTGCCCGCGAGGCCCTGCGGGAAGAACACCGCGCGCTGCGTGTAGACCGAGCCGCCGTCTCCGGAGGGCTCGGCGCGCATCTCGAGCCAGGCCCCGCCGGGCACCTTCATCTCGGCGCGCAGGCGCAGGAGCTTCGGCCGCTCGATCTCCTCGACGCGCCAGAAGTCGAGGGCGTCGCCGGCGTGCAGGCGCGCGGAGTCGCGGCGCCCGCGCTGCAGGCCCACTCCCCCGACGAGGCGGTCCATCCATCCGCGGATCACCCACGCGAGCGGGAAGGAGTACCAGCCGTTGGTGCCGCCGATGCCCTCGATGACGCGCCAGAGCTTGGCCGGGTCGGCCTGGGTGCGGCGCTCCTTGAGGTCCACGTAGACCGTGTGGCCGGCCCACTCCGGGTCGCTCGGCAGCGGATCGCTGGGAGCGCCGACGACCTCCGCGTTCTGCCAGCTCGTCTCGATCTCGCCCGCCTCCATCTTACCCAGCGCGAGCCGGACGGCGCGGCGGTAGGAGGTCAGCCCGCCCTCGGGGTCGGGGATGAGCGCGCGGATGTCCTGCTCGTGCACGACGCAGTCGTACTGCAGCGAGGCGATGATGGGCACCGCGAGCGAGCGCGGGATCGGCGTGACCAGGTTGACCCACTGCGAGGCCAGCCACGGGGTGAACACCGGCAGGGACGCGATCGGCCGCTGCGGGAGCCCGGCCTCGACCGCATAGCCGTTCATCATCTGGCCGTAGCGGAGCACGTCGGGCCCGCCGATGTCGAAGGTGCGGTTGAGCGTGGCGTCCTCGAGCGACGCGGAGCCGATCAGGTAGTGCAGCACGTCGCGCACGGCGATCGGCTGGATGAAGTTGCGCACCCACTGCGGCGCGGGCATGTACGGCAGCACGTCGGTGAGGTGGCGCACCATCTCGAACGAGGTCGACCCGGAGCCGATGATCACGCCCGCCTGCAGGGCGATCGTCGGCACTCCCGACTCCATCAGGATCCGGCCCACCTCCGCGCGCGAGCGGAGGTGCTTCGAGAGCTCCTGGCCCTCGGGGTGCAGGCCGCCGAGGTAGACGATGCGGCCGACGCCGGCCGACTCCGCGGCCGTGGCGACGTTGTGCGCGGCGCGGCTCTCGACCTCCTCGAAGTGGGCGTGGTCGTTGCCCGAGCCCATCGAGTGGACGAGGTAGTAGAGGACGTCGACGCCCTCGACCGCGGCCTCCAGCGACTCCGGATCGCCGAGATCGCCCTGGGCGACCTCGACCTCCTCCGCCCACGGCACGTCGACCAGCTTGCGCGGGTCGCGCACCAGGACGCGCACCCGGAAGCCCGCCTCGAGGAGGCGCGGCGTCAGCCGGCCGCCGATGTAGCCGGTCGCGCCGGTGACGAGCGCGAGGGGGCGCGCCGAGTCGGAGGGGGTTTCGCTCATGCGGCCACGGTACGCCGATGGCCCCGGGACCTCTCCCGCTGGTGCGGGCCCGCGGCCCCTGCTAGGCGGCGGCCGGCATCCCGCTCAGTCGATGCCGAGGACCTCGCGGACCTGCACCACGTCGTGGTTCATCTGGCGGATGAGGGGCTCGACGCCCTCGTAGGCGACCTGGCCGCGGATCCGGCCGACGAACGCCACGTCGACCACGCGGTCGTAGAGGTCGAGGGTGTCGAGCGTCTGGTCGAGCACGTACGCCTCGACCTGCTTGGGCGGCACTCCGACGAAGGTCGGGTTGCTGCCGACCGAGATCGCGGCGGGATGCGTGACGCCGTCGGTGGTGAGCCGGCCCGCGTAGACGCCGTCGGCCGGGATCAGGCCCTGCGACTGCGGCGAGAGGTTCGCGGTCGGGAAGCCCAGCTCGCGGCCGCGCTTCGCTCCGTGCACGACCACGCCGCGGACGACGGGCTCGTGCCCGAGCAGGCGCGTCGCGTGCTCCACGTCGCCCTCGGCCAGCAGCTCGCGGATCCAGGTGGAGGAGACGCGGCGGCCGTCCTCGGGCCGCACGTCGTCGATCAGCACCACCTCGAATCCGTGCTGCCCGCCGAGCACGCGCAGCAGGTCGACGTCGCCCGCTCCCCGGGCGCCGAAGCGGAAGTCGGAGCCGACGAGGACCACACGGGCCTCGAGCGCCTCCACCAGCACCTGCTCGACGAACTGCTCGGGTGAGAGCGCCCGGAACGCCTCGTCGAAGGTGAGCAGCAGCGTCGCGTCCACGCCGGTCCCGGCGAGGAGCTCGAGCTTCTGCTCGTTGCCGACCAGGACGGGCGGGCACTTCTCCGGCGCGATCACGCTGAGCGGATTGCGGTCGAAGGTGACGACGACGGCGGCGAGCCCCTGCTCGCGGGCCCGCTCGTGCAGCCGGCCGATGACGGCCCGATGCCCGGAGTGGACGCCGTCGAACTTGCCGATCGTGACGGCGGAGGGTCCGATCCCGGCCAGGTCGCCGGGGCGGGTCTCGACGCGCATCAGGCGGCCGCCCGGGCCGTGCGCCGCCCCTGCGCGCGGAGCCACCAGAGGCCGAGCACGGGCAGGACGAGCGGGATCAGCAGGTAGCCGGCGCCGAAGGCCGCCCACACCGTCGACTGGCGCCCGAACGGGTCGGCGCTCGCGAGCCCGAGGAGCTGCGGAGCGAGGAGGCTGAGCGCGCCGACCACGAGCACGCCCACCAGCTCGAAGGTGATCGTCACCCACGCGACCCGCTGCCAAGCGCGGCCCGGGACGATCAGGGCGACCGTCGCGACGATGTACACGACGGCCGAGAGCGCCGAGAGCGAGAACGCCAGCGGCGCCTCGTCGAACCGGTCGATGATCTGGAAGACGGAGCGCCCCGTCGCGGCGAGCGCGAGGATCCCGTAGACCACGACCAGGAGGCTGCCGATCCCGCGCGAGCGGGCGGAACGGATCGGCTCTCCGCTCCCGGGGGCCGAGGGGACTGAGGGGTCGTGAGCGGCCCGTCCGGACGCATCGCTGGCTGGTTTCGACATCGCACGTCCATGCTAGGCGCTCGCCGGGCCGGGCCCGGTGGCGGGCCCGATCAGGCGCTCTGGAAGAACCAGATCTGGTGCATCCGGTAGACCATGACCGCGATCGAGAGGCAGGCGACGCCCAGGATCACGGTGCTCCAGCGGCTCCGCTCGATGAGCGCCCAGAACCCGGCAGCGAGCGGCAGGAGCAGCGCCGAGATCAGGTAGATGTAGTACTCCGGCAGGCTCCCCGACGGGCGGTTGCCGACCAGCGGCGACACGATCGCGACCGCCAGCTGGACGATCAGCAGCAGCTCGACGATCGCCGTCGCGCCGACCGAGACGTCCGAGGGACGGCGGGCGAGCAGCCCGAGCACGAGGCAGAGCAGGCCGGCCGCGACGGCGATCCCCACCTGGAGGATCGTGAACCACTCGATCACGAGGCGGCCGTCCGCAGGTCCTCGGTCGGGAAGTTGACGACGCTCTTGAGCTGGGTGCCGCGCCGCTCGGCGAGGCCGATCAGCCGCTCCCCCGGGCCGACCGCGGCGAGGAGGCCCTTCGCGCCCGCCACCGCCTCCGGGGCCGGGATGCGCTTGCCGTTCGCGAGATCGCCCGCCTCCTGGGCGTCGAGGCGCAGCAGGGGGAACAGCTCGCCCGCCACGAGCGTCGGCGGCAGGAGCGCGGCGGGGACGTCGAGCTCGTCGATCTCGCCGGCCTGGGCCACGGAGAAGGGGCCGACCGCGGTGCGCCGCAGCGCGGTCAGGTGGCCGCCGACTCCGAGGGACGCGCCCAGGTCGCGGGCGAGCGCGCGGATGTAGGTGCCGGAGGAGCAGGTGACGCGCACGTCCAGGTCGAGGAACCCCTCGACCTGGCGGCTCGCCAGGACGGCGAACTCCGAGACGGTCACGGGGCGGGAGGCGAGCACGACCTCCTCGCCGTCGCGGGCGCGGGCGTAGGCGCGGCGGCCGTCCACCTTGATCGCGCTGACCGTGCTCGGGACCTGCTCGATCGCTCCGGTGAGGGCCGCGATCGCGTCGGACACCGACTCCGGGGCGAGGGCCGCGACGAGGGCGGGCTCCGCCGAGGCGAGCACCTCGCCCTCCTGGTCGTCGGTGGTGGTGGAGGAGCCCAGCCGGATCGTCGCCTCGTACTGCTTGTCGAGGCCGACGAGGTAGGTGAGCAGGCGCGTCGAGGGGCCGAGACCGAGGATCATCAGCCCGGTCGCCATCGGATCGAGCGTCCCCGCGTGGCCGACCTTGCGGGTCCCCGCGCGGCGGCGGGTCCGCGAGACGAGGTCGTGGCTGGTGATGCCGCCGGGCTTGTCCAGCAGGAGGATCCCGTTCGGAGCCGGGGCGGGGGTCTCGAGCACGGGTGCGAGGATACACGGACGGATCGGGAGTACCCCCGGGGTGGAGCCGGAGCCCTCGCCCGCCCGTCCTAGGCTGTCCGGATGAGGATCGCAGTACTCGGAGCAGGCGCCGTCGGCGGCACCATCGCCGCCCTTCTCGACCGCGCCGGGCACGACGTCGAGGTCACCGCCCGAGGCGACCACCTCACCGCGATCCGCCGGTCGGGGATCCGGCTCGACGGGGCGTGGGGCGAGCACACCGCCTGGGTCCGCTGCGGCGAGTCCCTCGACCTCGTGCCCGATCTCGCCTTCGTCTGCACGAAAGCGCAGGACGCCGAGGACGCGCTGCGCACCAACCGCCGCACGGTCGACGGCACCCTCGTCGTCGTCGTCCAGAACGGACTGGACGGACTCACCGCGGCGGCCCGGCAGGTGCGCGACGCCCGGCTCGTGGGTGCTCTCGCCCTCTTCGCCGCGAGCCACCTCGAACCCGGCCGCGTCACCGTCACGGCTCCTGCCACGACCACGCTCGGCGTCCCCGGCCGCCCGGCCGACGACGACGTGCGCCGAGCCGCCGCCGTGCTCGGCGAGGCGGTCCCCACCGCCGTCACCGACGACTTCACCGGAGCGCAGTGGACGAAGCTGCTGATCAACGAGGTCAACGCCCTGCCCGCGATCACCGGGCTCTCGGTCCAGGAGACGATCGACGATCCGGGGCTGCGGCGCGTCCTCGCCCGGTCGATGCGCGAGGCCGCCCGGACGGGCCTCGCGTCGGGCGTCCGCTTCGGCTCGCTGCAGGGACTCTCGAACACGTCCGTCCGCGCCCTGGCCGCCGCTCCCCTGCCCCTGGTCGAGCTGCTCCCCCGCCGGATGGCCGCGCGGATGGGCGAGGTGCCGAACCCCGGGTCGACGCTGCAGAGCGTCCGCCGCGGAGTGCCGAGCGAGATCGACCACCTGGCCGGGGCCGTGGTCCGCACCGCTCACCGCGGCGGGCGCGAGGCACCGGTCAACCAGCTGCTGGTCGACCTGGTGCACGAGGTCGAGCGGGCGGGCGCCTTCGTGCCGCCGGCGGAGGTCGTGCGCCGCGCCGCCCTGGTCTGAGCCCGCGGCCCTGTCGGACGGACGCCGCCCGCGGCGGCGGCCTCCGTCCCGAGGCTCAGCAGGAGTCGGCGAAGAGGCGCCGGGGCTGCTCCGGATCGCGGACGTCGACGAGGATCCCCGCCAGCCGGCGCGGGTCCGTCGTGGCGCGGTACGCCGCGTCCACCGGCGGCTCCTGCGTGTCGAGGCGGATGCTGGCGCTCCACGCTCCGCGCAGCTCCGGCCGGAGGGCGAACTCGCCGTCGACGAGCAGCACCGCGTCGCGGCCGGCGGTCCGCCAGCGCGCCTGCCGCGCCTCGTCGCGCACCGCGTCGAAGCCCGCGAGCACGAACCCGGTGCTGCCGCCGAGGGTGAACGGATCGAGCAGCACGCGGCGCAGGAGCTCGTAGTCGTACCCGGCCGCGTAGGAGCGCTGCTCCTCGGGCACGGCGGGGTCGTCCCGATCGGCGCGGGGACGTCGGAAGTCGGCGAGGTGCGCGACGATCGCGTCCTTGCCGGCCCGGCGGAGCGCCTCCGCGAGGTCGACCGCGAACGCCGCGCTCACCGCGGGGTCGTCGCCGTCGATCCCGACCTTGACCCGTCCGCGCCCGTAGTTGTGCAGCACCTCCGCCGCGAGAGCGTCGAGCACATCGGCCTTCTGCGGAGCCCACCTGGTCATCCGCCCACGATACGCGCCGCCGCCTAGTGTGGGCTGATGCCCTCCGACCCTCTCGCCGACGCGATCACCGCCTGGTTCCGCACGAGCGCCCGCGACCTGCCGTGGCGCCGCGAGGGCTTCCCCGCCTGGGGCACGCTCGTCAGCGAGTTCATGCTGCAGCAGACCCCGGTGGTCCGCGTCGTCCCGCGTCTGGCGGAGTGGCTGGAGCGCTGGCCGACACCCTCCGCACTCGCCGCCGTCCCGCCCGGCGAGGCGGTGCGCGCCTGGCAGTCCCTGGGGTACCCGCGGCGGGCCCTGCGCCTGCACGCCTGCGCCGTGGCGATCGCCGAGGAGCACGGCGACGTGGTCCCCGACGACGTCGAGACCCTCCTCGCGCTGCCCGGCATCGGCGACTACACCGCCCGCGCCATCGCCGTGTTCGCCTACGGGAGGCGGCACCCCGTGGTCGACACCAACGTCCGCCGGGTCCTCGCGCGCGCGGTCGACGGAGCGGCGGAGCCCGGTCCGCCCCGCACGAGGGCCGACCTCGCTGCGATGTCGGCGCTGCTGCCCGAGTCGCTCTCCGAGGCGGCGGCCTTCAACGCGGGCGCGATGGAGCTGGGGGCGGTCGTCTGCACCGCCCGCGCTCCGCGCTGCGACGAGTGCCCGATCCGCGACCTCTGCCGCTGGCGGGCGGAGGGGTACCCCGAGCACACCGGGCCCGTGAAGGCGAAGCAGAAGCGGTTCGAGGGCTCGGACCGCCAGGTCCGCGGCCTCATCCTCGCCGAGCTGCGCGCCGCGCACGGCCCGGTCACCGCGGCCGAGGTGGAGTCTCTCTGGCCGGACGCCGACCAGCGCGGTCGCGCCCTGGCCGGGCTCCTCGCCGACGGCCTGGCGACGGGGGGCCCGGAGGACGGCTACCTCCTCCCCGGCTCCTGAGGGCCCGTCGACCGCCGTCCGCGTCGGAGGAGGCGGGTAGGGTCGGCGCCGTGACCGGTCGCCGCCTCCGCCTCCCCCGCCCCGACGCCGCCGTCGAGCGCGCCCTCGACGTCGACCTCGCCCTGGACGTCCAGCGCGCCCTCGCCGCGGTCCGCGTCGAGAACGACCTGCCCGGCCCGTTCCCGCCGGCCGCGCTGGCCGAGGCCGAGCACGCGGACGCCGGAGCGGACGACGAGGACCGCATCGACCGGACGGACCTCCCCTTCGTGACGATCGACCCGCCCGGCTCGCTCGACCTGGACCAGGCCCTCCACCTGGAGCGCACGTCGGAGGGCGTCGTCCTCCGCTACGCCATCGCGGACGTGCCCGCGGTCGTCCGCACCGGCGGAGCGCTCGACGCCGAGACGCGCCGCCGCGGCCAGACCTACTACCTCCCGGACGGCCGCGTCCCGCTGCACCCCGCGGTCCTCTCCGAGGGGACCGCGTCGCTCCTGCCGGACGAGACGCGCCGAGCGCTGGTCTGGACGCTGACCCTCGACGAGCGGGCGGAGCCGCGCTCGGTGCACCTCGAGCGGGCGCTCGTGCGCAGCGTGGCCCGGCTCGACTACGAGGGCGTGCAGCGCAGCGTCGACGCGGGCGATCCGCACCCCTCCCTCGCCCTCCTCCCCTGGTTCGGACGCGAGCGCCTGGCGCGGGAGGCCGAGCGCGGAGGAGCGAGCCTGACGCTGCCCGAGGAGGAGATCGTCGCCGCCGACGGCGGCTACCGGGTCGAGCGCCGCGCTCCCCTGGCCGTCGAGGGCTGGAACGCCCAGGTCTCGCTGCTGACCGGTATGGCGGCGGCGACGATGATGCTCGACGCGGGGGTGGGCATCCTCCGGACCATGCCCGAGGCCGACCCCGCCACCGTCGCGGCCTTCCGCTCCCGAGCCGCGGCGCTCGGCGTCCCGTGGCCCGAGGAGGAGGCCTACGGCGCCTACCTGCGCCGCCTCGACACCGCCGACCCCGCCCAGCTCGCCATCATGTACGCCGCGGCGAGCCTGTTCCGCGGCGCCGGCTACACCGCCTTCGACGGCGCCCCGCCGGAGCATCCCGAGCAGGCGGCTCTCGCCGCGCCGTACGCGCACGTCACCGCGCCGCTGCGGCGCCTGGTCGACCGGTTCGGCCTCGCCGTCTGCCTCGCGGTGTCCCGCGGCGGAACGATCCCGTCGCAGCTGCGCGAGGCGCTGCCCCTGCTCCCGCCGCTCCTCGCCGCGAGCGACCGTCGGGCCGGAGCCGCCTCCCGTGCGGCGACCGCGATCGTCGAGGCCGCCGTCCTCCGAGGCCGCGAAGGAGCCTCCTTCAGCGGGATCGTCGTCTCCTCGGCGCGCACCCGCTCCTCGGTCCAGCTGCTCGACCCGGAGATCACCGTCGACGTCCCGGCCCCGCTCACGCCGGGAGCCCGTGTCGTCGTCGTCCTGAAATCGGTCGACGTCGCCACGGGCTCCGCGGTGTTCGGGCTCGGCGCCTAGTCCTCGTCGTCCTCGCGGGGCTTCACATAGGGGTCGGCCTCGCCGGCGTAGTCCGCCTGAGCGGCGAGCGACTGCACCTGCGAGTCCTGGCTGCGCGCGGCGGCGAGCAGATCCTCGATGTGCTTCGCGTTCTCGGGCACCGCGTCGAGGATGAACTCGAGCGACGGCGTGAGCCGGGACGTGATGTTCCTGCCCACCTCGGTGCGGAGCATTCCGGTGGCGGCCTTCAGGGCCGCGGCCGAATCGGCGCGCTCCTCGTCGGTGCCGTAGACCGTGTAGAACACCGAGGCGTGCTGCAGGTCGCCGGTCACCTGGACATCGGTGATGGTGACGAAGCCGAGGCGCGGGTCGCGGAGACCGCGCTCGAGCCGCTTCGCGACGATCACCTGGATACGTTCGGCGAGCTTCCTCGCCCGGGCCGGATCTGCCATGGCTGGTCCTCACATCTCTCTCGGCGAACCGTTCAGCTCGCCATTCAACCACTCTCCGCCCGGACGACCGGTCGCGTCCGAGGGGGCCTTGCTTCTGGGGCGTGATGCCCCTCGACCGCGCGTCTGCGACGGCGCGGGTGGGGTGACTTCTCGCGGCTCCCTGATCCTCGGGGACCGGGGTGGGAAGGCTCAGGTGCTGGATCGGGAGCCGGACGTCGCCCGCAGGCGCGCTGCTCGCGAGCTGCTCGTTCAGCGGGCGCACCCGCCGAGACAGGAGCGCCTGATCGGGGTCGGTCTCCCGCACCCGGGGGTGCGGAAGCGCCCGCTGGAGGGTGCGCACCTCCGGGACACGGGCGGCCCCCGATTCCTCCCGCAGGGCGCGAGAGGACGAGAGTCCCCTCCCGATCCCGCACGAACAACGCCGTGAGACGCCGGAAGGCCCGGGCGGACCCGGGCCTTCCAGTGGAGCGGATCAGCCTCGCGGCTTCTCCTTCATCTCGATCGTCTCGATCTCGTCGCCGATCTGGATGTCGTTGTACTTTCCGAGTCCGATACCGGCCTCGTAGTCCGTACGGACCTCCGTGACGTCGTCCTTGAAGCGACGCAGCGACTCGATGGCCAGGTTGTCCCCGACCACGACGCCGTCACGGATGACGCGCGCCTTCGAGTTGCGGGTGATCGTGCCGGAGCGGACGATGACACCCGCGATGTTGCCGAACTTGGAGGAGCGGAACACCTCGCGGATCTCGGCGACACCGGACTGGACCTCCTCGAACTCGGGCTTGAGCATGCCCGTGAGCGAGTTCTCGACCTCTTCGATCGCGTTGTAGATGACCGAGTAGAAGCGGATGTCCACTCCTTCTCGAGCAGCGCGCTCGCGGGCCTTCGGGTCGGGGCGGACGTTGAAGCCCACGATGATCGCGTTGTCGATCGTCGCGAGGTTGACGTCCGACTCCGTGATCGCACCGACACCGCGGTGGATGATGCGCAGCTGCACCGAGTCGTCGACCTCGATCTTGACGAGCGACTCCTCCAGCGCCTCGACGGCACCGGACACGTCGCCCTTGATGATGAGGTTGAGCGACTCGACCTTGCCCTCCTCGAGAGCACGGGTGAAGTCCTCGAGCGAGATGCGCTTGCGGGCCTTGGCCAGCAGGGCGTTGCGCTGAGCGGCTTCGCGCTTCTCGGCGATCTGACGGGCCGTGCGGTCCTCCTCGGTGACGAGGAAGGTGTCGCCGGCGCGGGGCACGGACGAGAGTCCCTGCACCTGCACCGGACGCGACGGCACGGCTTCGAGGACGGCGTTGCCGTTCTCGTCCGCCATCGCACGGACGCGGCCGTAGGCCGTTCCGGCGACGATCGCGTCTCCGACGCGCAGCGTTCCCGACTGGATGAGCACGGTCGCGACCGCACCGCGTCCCTTGTCGAGCTTCGCCTCGATCGCGACTCCGCGCGCCTCCTTGTTGGGGTTGGCGCGCAGGTCGAGACCGGCGTCCGCGGTGAGCAGCACGGCGTCCAGGAGGTCCTGGATGCCGGTGCCCGCGCGAGCCGACACGTCGACGAACATGACGTCTCCGCCGTACTCCTCGGCGACGAGCCCGAACTCGGTGAGCTGCTGGCGCACCTTGGCCGGGTTGGCGTCGGGCTTGTCCACCTTGTTCACCGCGACCACGATCGGCACGTTGGCCGCCTGGGCGTGATTCAGCGCCTCGATGGTCTGCGGCATGATGCCGTCGTCCGCCGCGACCACGAGGATCGCGATGTCCGTGACCTGGGCACCGCGGGCTCGCATGGCGGTGAACGCCTCGTGACCCGGGGTGTCGATGAAGGTGATCGGGCGCTCGATGCCCTCGTGCTCCGCGACGACCTGGTACGCACCGATGTGCTGCGTGATGCCGCCCGCCTCGCCGGCGACGACGTTGGCGTTGCGGATCGCGTCGAGCAGGCGCGTCTTTCCGTGGTCGACGTGACCCATGACGGTGACGACCGGCGGACGGATCTCGAGGTCCTCGTCCGTCTCGTCGTCGAGCTCCTGCTCGAGGTCGAGACCGAAGCCCTCGAGGAGCTCCTTGTCCTCGTCCTCGGGCGAGACGACCTGGATCTTGAAGCCGAGCTCGGAGCCGAGCACCTCGAAGGTGGCCTCGTCGAGCGACTCGGTCGCCGTCGCCATCTCGCCGAGGGCGAAGAGGACGGTGACCAGGTTGCCGGGGGGCACCGGCACGCCGGTCATGGCCTCGATCTTGTCGGCGAAGTCCGAGATCGACGCGCCGCGGCGCAGACGGATGACCGTCCTGCCGTCGCCGCGGGGGACGCTGACGCCGCCGAGCGACGGGGCCTCCCTGAGCTCGAACTCCTGACGCTTCGTGCGCTTGGACTTCCGGGCCTTGCTCTTGCCGCCGCCGCGACCGAAGGCTCCTGCGGTTCCACCGCCGGGGCCGCGACCGCGACCGCCACCGCCACCGGGACGCGGGGCGAAGCCGCCACCGGCACCGGGAGCGCCGCCGGGGCGCTGGAAGCCGCCGCCGGCCGGACGACCGGCACCGCCGGGACGTCCTGCTCCGCCGCCGGGTCCGCCGGGACGCTGGCCGAAGCCGGCGGGGCGCTGGCCCATGCCGGGTCCGCCGGGTCGGGGCGCGCCGGGGCGCGGAGCAGCCGGGCGGGGGATGTTGCCCGGGGTCGGACGCGATCCCATGCCCTGCGAGCTGGCGAAGGGGTTGTTGCCGGGGCGCGGGGCGGCGGGACGCTGTCCCATGCCCTGGTTGCTGGCGAACGGGTTGTTGCCCGGACGCGGGGTGCCGCCGGGGCGGTTGGAGCCGCCCGAGGCGCCGCCGGGGCGCGGGGTGTTCGCGGCGGGAGCCGGACGCGGGGTCACGGGCTTGGGTCCGCCGGGGGTCGCGCCGGACGCCGGCTTCTCGGCGGCGGCCGGAGCCGCGGGGGCCTCGGTCGGAGCCGGAGCGACGGCCTCGGCGGGCGCGTCCTTGGCTGCCTGGGCGCGCTGAGCGGCCGCGGCCTCCTGGGCGGCCTGAGCCTGGGCCTGGCGCTCGGCGACCGACATCGGCGGTGCCGGCGCCGGAGCGGGCGGCTTGGCCGGTCCGGGCGTGGGCGCGGACGGACGCGCGCCGGAGGGGCGCGGGGCCCCGGGACGGGCGCCGGCGGCGGGGGCGGCCGGGGTCGCCGACGCTCCCGCGGAGGAACCGCCCTGGCCCTGGAGGGCCTGGCGGAGCTTGCGCGCCACCGGGGGTTCGATGCTCGAGGACGGGCCCTTGACGAACTCGCCGAGCTCCTTCAACTTCGCAAGTGCGACCTTGCTATCGACACCCAGTTCGGATGCGATCTCGTGTACGCGTGGTTTTGCCACTTCTCTCCTGTCTTGGGCCTGCACCCAAGACGGGGGCAGGCGTCACGAACGGACGGGTCTCATTTCGAGCCGCTCATCAGTCTTCGCTCATGATCAGTTCACGGGCCGTTCTGCCTGTTCTCTATGGTGTGATCGTGCGCTGCTCCGGCCCCTCCGGTCGAGGGGCCGAGCCGGTCGGATCGTGCGATGTACTGCTCCAGCTCGCTCGCGTCCACGCTCTCGCGCGTCCGGAACGCTCTTCCGAACGCGCGGCGCTTGACCGCGAGCTCGTAGCAGTCGGCTGTGTCGTGGAGCCACGCTCCCCGACCAGGACGGACGGCACGCGGGTCTACCGCGAGGACGTTCGAGTGGAGGACCAGCCTCAGAAGAGAGGCCCGGGGGGCGCGCAGACGGCAGCCGACGCACGTTCTGACGGCTTCCACTCTACTCCCTCCCCTCCGGGACCGCTCCCCCGCACGGCCGATGCTCGGGGATCACTCCCCGTCCATCACCGAATCGGGCTGGATGTCGATCTTCGCGCCGGTCAGCTTGGCGGCGAGGCGGGCGTTCTGGCCCTCCTTGCCGATGGCGAGCGAGAGCTGGTAGTCGGGGACGAGCGCCCGGACGGCCTTGAGGCTCTGGTCGATCACGAACGCGCTGGTCACCTTGGCGGGCGAGAGCGCGCTGGCGACGAAGGTCGGCAGGTCGGAGGAGTAGTCGACGATGTCGATCTTCTCGTTGTTGAGCTCGGCGGTCACCGCGCGCACGCGCTGGCCGAGCTCGCCGATGCAGGCGCCCTTGGCGTTCACGCCGGGCTCGGTCGCGCGCACCGCGATCTTGGTGCGGTGGCCCGCCTCGCGGGCGAGGGAGACGATCTCCACCACGCCGGACGCGATCTCGGGGACCTCGAGTGCGAACAGCTTGCGCACCAGCGACGGGTGGGTGCGGGACACCTGGACCGACGGGCCCTTGGGTCCGCGGCCGACGCTCGTGACGTAGACGCGGATGCGGCGTCCGTGGCTGTAGTCCTCGCCGGGCACCTGCTCCTCGGGCGAGAGGATCGCCTCGATGGAGCCGAGGTCGACGTGGATCATCCGCGGGTTGGGGCCCTGCTGGATGACGCCGGCGACGATGTCGCCCTCGCGGCCCTTGAACTCGCCGAGCACGTGCTCGTCGGCGATGTCGCGCAGGCGCTGGTTGATGACCTGCTTCGCGGCGAAGGCGGCGATGCGGCCGAAGTCGCGCGGGGAGTCCTCGGCCTCGCCCACGACGGCGCCCTCCTCGTCGAGCTCGGGCACGAAGACCGAGACGTGACCGGTCTTGCGGTCGAGGTGCACTCGCGCGTCGACGGCGGTGGCCTTGTCGGCGTCGTCGGCCTGGCCGATGTGCTTGAGGTAGGCGGTCAGGATCGCCTGCTCGATGATCTGCACGAGTTCCTCGAAGGGGATCTCGCGCTCGCGCTCCATGAGTCGCAGAACGCTCAGGTCGATGTCCACGGGCGGGCCTTTCTCTCTATTCACTTGGATGCCGCGGTGGTGACCGCGGTCGTTCGCCTGCCGGGCTCTCACCCGGATCAGCCCTCAAGGGTACCCGACGCGGCCCGGGGTTCCACCCGCGGATCCTGCCGACGCACGGAGGGCCCCGCCTGCCACGGGAAGCGGTGGCGGGGCCCTCGGCGTGTCGGGTCTAGGCGCCCAGCCGGGCGAGCGCCTCGGCGACCGGGATCTGCTCGCGCTCGCCGGACCGGCGGTCCCACAGCTCGACGATCCCGTCGGCCGCTCCTCGGCCCGCGATGACGATCACGGGCACCCCGATCAGCTCGGCGTCGCCGAACTTGACGCCGGGCGAGACCTTCGGGCGGTCGTCGATCAGCACGTCGCGGCCGGCGGCCTCGAGGGAGGCGCCGACCGACTCGGCGAGCTCGAGAGCGGCCGCGTCCTTGCCGGTCGCGATGACGTGCACGTCGAACGGCGCGACGTTCGCGGGCCAGAGCAGTCCTCGGTCGTCGTGGGTGGCCTCGGCGATGATGGCGAGGATGCGGGTCACGCCGATGCCGTAGGAGCCCATCGTGACGGTGACGAGCTTCCCGTTCTCGTCGAGCACCTTCAGCCCGAGGACGTCGGCGTACTTGCGGCCGAGCTGGAAGACGTGGCCGATCTCCATGCCGCGGGCGGTCTCGATCGGGCCCGAGCCGTCGGGCGCCTCGTCGCCGGTGCGGACGTCCGCGACCTCGACGGTGGCGTCGCCGTGGAAGTCGCGGCCGGCGACCAGGTCGAGGACGTGCTGCCCGGAGACGTTGGCCCCGGTGATCCAGGCGGTGCCGTCGACCACGCGCGGGTCGAGCAGGTAGCGGACGCCGGTCGCCGACTCCTCGCCCAGGACGGCTCCCTCGGCCGACCAGGGTCCGATGTAGCCCTTGACCAGTCCGGGGTGCTTCGCGAAGTCCTCCGCCGTGGCGGCCTCGACCTCGGCCGGGGCGAAGGCCACCTCGGCGCGCTTGAGGTCGACGTCGCGGTCACCGGGCAGGCCGACGATCACGAGCTCGCGGGTGCCGTCGAGCGCGGTGAGCGCGAGGACGACGTTCTTCAGGGTGTCGGCGGCGGTCCAGGCGCGGCCGTCGGGGCGGGGCTGCGTCGCGTTCGCCAGGTCGACCAGGGTCTGGATGGTCGGGGTGTCGGGCGAGTCGAAGACGCGCGCCTCGGGCAGGCCCTCGACGGGCAGCGCCGCGGGGACGGGCGTGCGGTACGCCTCGACGTTCGCCGCGTACCCTCCCGCCGACCGGACGAAGGTGTCCTCGCCGACGGGGGTGGGGTGCAGGAACTCCTCGCTCCGGGAGCCGCCCATCGCTCCGGCGTCGGCCTGCACGATCACGTACTCCAGGCCCAGGCGGGCGAAGATCCGCTCGTAGGCGTCGCGCTGGCGCTGGTAGCTCGCGTCGAGGCCGGCGTCGGTGTAGTCGAAGGAGTACGCGTCCTTCATCGTGAACTCGCGGCCGCGCAGGAGGCCCGCGCGGGGCCGCGCCTCGTCCCGGTACTTGTCCTGGATCTGGTAGATCGACAGGGGCAGGTCCTTGTAGGAGGAGTAGAGGTCCTTCACGAGCAGCGTGAAGAACTCCTCGTGCGTGGGAGCCAGCATGTAGTCGGCGTCCTTGCGGTCCTTCAGGCGGAACACGCCGTCGCCGTACTCGGTCCAGCGGCCCGAGAGCTCGTAGGGCTCGCGGGGCAGGAGCGCGGGGAAGTGCACCTCCTGGGCGCCGGCCGCCTTCATCTCCTCGTGGATGATCCGCTCGATGCGGCGCTTGACGCGCAGGCCCAGCGGCAGCCAGGCGAAGACGCCGGGCGCCTGACGGCGGATGTAGCCCGCGCGGACGAGGAGGCGGTGGCCCGCGACCTCGGCGTCGGCGGGATCCTCCCGGAGCGTGCGGACGAACAGATGCGAGAGACGGGTGACCACGAGGGACGATCCTATCCGCTGCGCTCTCCCGGCTCGCGAGGGCGCCGGGAGCCTCAGTCGGGGATCCGCGAGAAGACGACCGCTCCGCCCGTGCCGTCCAGCAGCACGTCGTCGGGGGTGCCGCCGATCGTCATCGGGCCGGAGAGGAGCGCCCGGAGCCGGATGGCCTCGGGGCTCGGCGTGTCGGAGCAGGTGTCGGATCCGGTCACCTCGTCGCCGGGGACCAGCACGCCGTCGTCGATCCGGTAGGCGGCGCTGACCACGAGGCAGCCCGTGCCGACGACCAGGGTCGGCGCACCCCCGACGCTCTCCGAGCGAAGGCGGACGCGGGCGTCCTCGACCCAGGCCGTGTACGGGGTCTCCCCCTCGGCCGCGGTCAGCACCCAGCGGTCGCAGCCGAAGGGGTCCTGCGGGGTGCGGCTGTCGATGCACTCGCCGGCCTCGGAGGACGGGCCGCTGCGGAGCGCGGCGACACCGGAGGCGAGGAGCGCGGCGGCGACGACCACGAGCGCGAGGCGCAGTGCGGGGCGGACCACGCCGATCCGCCCCGCGCCGTCAGTTCGCGCCGACGGTGACGACCGGGGCTCCGGTCGAGGTGTCGTCGGCCGGCATCTCGGCGGCCAGGCGGTTGGCCTCCTCGATGAGGGTCTGGACGATCTCGGCCTCGGGGACGGTCTTGATGACCTCGCCCTTGACGAAGATCTGGCCCTTGCCGTTGCCGGAGGCGACGCCCAGGTCGGCCTCGCGGGCCTCGCCGGGTCCGTTGACGACGCAGCCCATGACGGCGACGCGCAGCGGGACGCTCATGCCCTCGAGGCCGGCGGTGACGTCGTTGGCGAGCGTGTAGACGTCGACCTGCGCGCGGCCGCAGCTGGGGCAGGAGACGATCTCGAGCTTGCGCTCGCGGAGGTTCAGCGACTGGAGGATCTGCAGGCCGACCTTGACCTCCTGCGCGGGCGGGGCCGAGAGGGACACGCGGATGGTGTCGCCGATGCCCTCGCCGAGGAGGATGCCGAAGGCGGTGGCGGACTTGATGGTCCCCTGGAATTCGGGGCCGGCCTCGGTGACGCCGAGGTGGAGGGGCCAGTCGCCGCGCTCGGCGAGCTGGCGGTAGGCCTTCACCATGACGACGGGGTCGTTGTGCTTGACCGAGATCTTGAAGTCGTGGAAGTCGTGCTCCTCGAAGAGACTGGCCTCCCAGACGGCGCTCTCGACGAGGGCCTCGGGGGTGGGCTTGCCGTACTTCTGCAGGATGCTCGGCTCGAGCGAGCCGGCGTTGACGCCGATGCGGATCGAGACGCCGGCGGCCTTCGCGGCGGCGGCGATCTTGCCGACCTGGTCGTCGAACTTGCGGATGTTGCCGGGGTTCACGCGGACCGCGGCGCAGCCGGCGTCGATCGCGGCGTAGACGTAGTTGGGCTGGAAGTGGATGTCGGCGATGACCGGGATCTGGCTCTTCTTGGCGATGATCGGCAGCGCCTCCGCGTCGTCGCGGCTCGGCACCGCGACGCGGACGATGTCGCAGCCGGACGCGGTGAGCTCGGCGATCTGCTGGAGGGTCGCGTTGATGTTCGTCGTCGGTGTGGTGCACATCGACTGGACGCTGACCTGCGCGTCACCGCCCACGAGCACCTTGCCCACCTTGATCTGGCGGGACTTGCGGCGGGGGGCGAGGGTCATGGGGACCTTGGGAAGACCCAGATTCACTGCTGGCACGCGCCCCATCGTACGCGCGCCGCGGGACCCCTCGTCCGCTCGCCGCACCTTCCCAGCCGCCGCCCCTCCTGCGCGCCTCGGAACCCGTCCACCGCACCTGCTCTCAGCCCGAGACCGCACGACGATCCGCGGTCGCCTCGCTCCCGAGCCGAACCGCCGATCCCGTCCGAGCGATTCACCGCAGACGCTGCCAGCCCGCTCCCTTCACAGAGCGGACCGCGCCACGCCGGTCAGCGACCGCCCTGCCACCCGCGAGGCGAACGGGTGAATCGCGTCCCAGCGATTCGCCCTAGCCGCCTGCGGCCCGCTCCACCCACGCCCCACCCCGAGAAGCCGACCGCGCCACGCCGGGCGAGGCCCGGCGTGGAATCCAACTCAGAACAGCGTGATCGGCTTGACGATGTCGGCGTAGATGAGGAGGGCGCTCATGCCGCCGAGGACGAGGACGACGACGTAGGTGAGCGGGAGCAGGCGGGCGATGTCGACGGGGCCGGGGTCGCGGCGTCCGAAGAGCTTGGCGATCCGGCGGCGCAGGCCCTCCCAGAGGGCGCCGGCGATGTGGCCGCCGTCCATGGGGAGCAGCGGCACCAGGTTGAAGACGAGGAGGGCGACGTTGAGCGAGGCGAGGACGCCGACCATCGTCTGCACCTTGGACACGACGGGGAGCTGGTCGGAGGCGGCGATCTCGCCCGCGATCCGGCCCACTCCGACGACGCTGATCGGGCCGTTGGCGTCGCGCGCCTCCGAGCCGAACGCCGCCTGGGCGACGTCGATGAGGCGCTGCGGCAGGTTGAGGATGACGTGGGCGACGCTGGTGATGTTCGACCAGACCGTCTCGGGCACCGCGGTGATCGGCTGCTGCGCGAGGGCCGACGTGGGCGAGATGCCGATGAAGCCGACCGTCTGCGTCTCGATCGCACCGGAGGCGTCGGTGACGGGGGCGCCGTTCGCGTCGGTCACCGCGACCTCGTTCTCGGCGGGGGTGATCGTGAGGGTCAGCGGCGCGCCGTCGCGCTGGACGGACACGCTGAGCGGGACGCCCGCGGAGCGCTGGATGATCGGGGTCAGGTCGTTCCAGGTGCTCACCGGAGTGCCGTCGATCGCCGTGATCGTGTCGCCCGGCAGCAGGCCGGCCGCGGCTCCGGGTGCCAGCGGGTCGTCGGCGGTGCAGGTCGCGGTCGCGCGCTGCGACTCCGGGACCACGCACTGCGAGACCGCGGCGAGGGTGCTGGTGCTCTGCGGGATCCCGATGCCGCAGAGGAGGACGGTGAAGAGGACCGTGGCGATCACGAGGTTCATGAAGGGGCCGCCGGCCATGACGATCACGCGCTTCCACACGGGGAGCCGGTAGAACGCGCGATGGTCCTCGCCGTCGCCGATCGTCTCGGCGCTGGCGGCACGGGCCTCGTCGATCATCGTGGCGTAGGCGCCGCGCCGGGGCTCCTCGAGCTGGGCCTCGGAGGACGCCAGGCCGTTGAAGAAGCCTGTGCTCGACTCCGTGGGCCGGTCCCCCGGGTGCTTCGGCGGGTACATGCCGATCATGGCGATGTAGCCGCCGAGCGGGATCGCCTTGACGCCGTACTCCGTCTCGCCTCGGCGCCGGGAGAAGAGGGTCGGCCCGAACCCGATCATGTACTGCGTGACCTTGACCCCGAACAGCTTGGCGGGGAGGAGGTGCCCGACCTCGTGCAGGGCGATGGAGAGGGCGACGCCGACGGCGATGATGACGACGCCGAGGACGAAGAGCAGCACGGATTCCACCGACACACTGTAGGCCGGGCCCGCCCGTCCACGCTGGGGTGCGCCTGCACGGATCCGATGAACTCCGCGGCCGAGCGGATCAGCGGCGCGACGTCCGCCGACACGGATCCGCGGAGACGGAGCCCGTCCGGATGACCCCTGGTCAGACTCCGGCGATCCGCTCGTCCGCCGCGCGGCGCGCCCACTCCTCCGCCGCGGCCAGCGACTCGCGGGTCAGCACGCCGTCGACGCTGTGCGCGTCGACCACCGCCTCCACCGTCTCGAGGATGGCGAGGTAGCCGATCCGCCCGGCGTGGAACGCCTGCACGGCCTGCTCGTTCGCCGCGTTGAACACGGCCGGGTAGGAGGCGCCCGCCTCCCCGACGCGCTTCGCGAGACGGACCGAGGGGAACGCCTCCTCGTCCAGCGGCTCGAACGTCCAGGAGTGGGAGCGGGTCCAGTCGAGCGGGACGCCGACCCCGGCGACACGGTGCGGCCAGTCGAGGCCGAGCGAGATCGGGAGCCGCATGTCCGGCGGCGAGGCCTGGGCGATCGTCGAGCCGTCGACGTACTCGACCATCGAGTGGATCACCGACTGCGGGTGCACGGTGACGTCGATCCGGTCGTAGGGGACGTCGAAGAGCAGGTGCGCCTCGATCACCTCGAGCCCCTTGTTGACCAGGGTGGAGGAGTTGGTCGTGACGACCAGGCCCATGTCCCAGGTCGGGTGCGCGAGCGCCTGCGCCGGGGTGACGTCGCGGAGGGAGGCGCGGTCGCGTCCCCGGAACGGCCCGCCGGACGCGGTCAGCACGAGGCGGCGGACCTCGCGGTGCTCGCCCGCGAGGAGGGCCTGGGCGATCGCGGAGTGCTCGGAGTCGACCGGCACGATCTGGCCGGGACCGGCGAGCGAGGTGACGAGCTCGCCGCCGACGATCAGCGACTCCTTGTTGGCGAGGGCGAGCGTCCTGCCCTCCTCGAGCGCCGCGAGCGTCGGGCCGAGCCCCACCGAGCCGGTGATCCCGTTCAGCACGACGTCCGCGTCGACCGAGCGGATCAGCTGCTCGGCCTCCTCCGCGCCGAACGCCGTGTGCTCGACGCCGAACGCGGACGCCTGCTCGGCGACCGCCGCCCGGTTCGAGCCGGCGGCGAGGCCGACGACCTCGAACCGCTCGCGGTTCGCGCCGATGACGTCGAGAGCCTGCGTGCCGATGGACCCGGTCGAGCCGAGGATCATGACCCTGCGCATCCGCCCATCCTGGCACGGAGCACCCAGCGCCTCCCGGTCAGCTGATGGCGAGGATGTCGACCACGAAGACGAGGGTGTCGGTCCCGCTGATCCCCGCGTTCTGGTTGCCCTGGTCGCCGTAGCCCTTCGACGGCGGGATGGTGACCAGCACCTGCGAGCCGACGGTCTGGCCGACGACGGCCTCCTTGAAGCCCTCGATCACGTCGCCGGTGCCGAAGGCGGCGGGAGCGGGCTTCCCCCAGCTCTGGTCGAACACCTCGCCGGTGCCCCAGACCAAGCCCTGGTACTGCACGATCAGCTGGTCGCCGTCGGCCACGGTCGCGCCGCTCCCCTTCTTGAGGACGGCGAGCTGCAGGTCGGCGGGCGGGTCGGTCGCGGGGATGGTGACGGTGGGCGCCCCGTCCTCGGCGAGCGCCACCGTCGGCAGGCCGTCGACCGGGGGCTGCGGCTCGCCGTCGGCGGCGGTCGGCACGATCTGCTCGACGTCGATCACCATGACGATCGAGTCGGTCGCGGCGATGCCGAACTGGCTCTGCCCGGCGTCGCCGAACGCGTCGGCCGGGGGAACGACGGCGACGACGCGCGAGCCGACGGTCGCGCAGTTGACGGCCTTCACGAGGCCGGCGAGGTACTGGTCGGTGTCGACCTCGAAGGCCGCGCGGCCACCGGACGCGTAGCTGCTCGCCGAGAACTCGGCACCGCTCGTCCCGTTGTAGAGCGTGTAGTCGACCAGCACGGTGTCGCCCTCGGCGACCTCCTCGCCGGTGCCCTCGATCGCGACGGAGCGCTCGGTGGCGTCCACGCTGACCGGGCTGGGGAACACGGTGACCGGCTTGGTGGCGAAGTCGCCGCTGGTCTGCACCGCGGCGGTCGCCTCGCCCTCGGTCGCGCAGCCGAGCGGGGTGGCGGAGGCGGACGGCGCTGCATCCGGCTCCCCGGGGGTGCAGGCCGCCAGGCTCAGGGAGGCGCCGAGGACGGCGAGGATCGCGAGGGTTCTGCGCACAGGGGCACCTTTCGTGACCGGCGGCGGCCGGTGGACGTTCGGGGATCGCCTCCATCCTGCACGGCGCGCCTCGCAACGCGCTGGGTGCGGGTCCTCGAACGGTCCCAGGCCTACCATCGGGGCATGCGTGAATTCTCGGTCCCCCAGTCCCGAGAGCTCGTCACCGAGCTCCCCGGCCCGCGCTCCGTCGCCCTCCAGGAGCGCCGCGTCGCCAGCGTCTCCCGCGGCGCCGGGACGCTCGCGAACATCTACATGGACCACGCGTCGGGCGCGGTCCTGGTCGACGTCGACGGCAACCGCCTGATCGACCTCGGCTGCGGCATCGGAGTGACCACCATCGGTCACGCGCACCCCGCGGTCGCCGCGGCGGCCGCCGCGCAGGCCGAGAAGCTGACGCACACCCTCTTCACCGTCACTCCGTACGAGAACTACGTCCGGGTCGCCGAGAAGCTCGCCGAGATCACCCCCGGGGACTTCGAGAAGCACTCGATCCTGGTCAACTCCGGCGCGGAGGCGGTCGAGAACGCCGTCAAGATCGCGCGGAAGTTCACCGGCCGCCGCGCCATCGCGACGCTCGACCACGCCTTCCACGGCCGCACCAACCTCACGATGGCGATGACCTACCGCCCCTGGCCGGAGCGCGCGGGCATGGGCCCCTTCCCGGGAGAGATCTACAGCCTCCCGATCAGCTACCCGTTCCGCGACCCCGAGGGCATGACGGGCGAGGAGGCGGCCGAGCGCACCATCGACTACATCACCACCCACATCGGCGCGCAGGAGCTGGCCGCGCTCTTCGTCGAGCCGATCCAGGGCGACGGCGGCATCATCATCCCGGCGCCGAGCTACTTCCGCCGCCTGTCCGAGTTCTGCACCGAGAACGGCATCGTCTTCGTCGCGGACGAGATCCAGGCCGGCATCGCCCGCACCGGCACCTGGTACTCCATCGAGCACCACGGCGTGGTCCCGGACCTCATCACGACGGCCAAGGGCATCGCCGGCGGCTTCCCGCTCGCCGCCGTCACCGGCCGCGCCGAGATCATGGACGCCGTGCAGCCCGGCGGCATCGGCGGCACGTTCGGCGGCAACCCCGTCTCCACCGCCGCGGCGCTCGCGACGTTCGAGGCGATCGAGTCCGAAGGCCTGCTGGAGGAGGCGCAGCGGGTCGAGCGCCTGCTGCAGGCGCGGATCGGCGACTGGGCCGAGCGCTTCGCGGTCGTGGGCGAGGTCCGCGGCAAGGGCGCGATGTGGGGCGTCGAGCTCGTCCACCCGGGCACGAAGAAGCAGTACCCGGAGGCGCTCACCGCGATCCTGAAGCACGCCACCACGAACGGCGTGATCGTCCTCGACGCGGGCAGCTGGGACAGCGTGCTGCGGATCATGCCGAGCGTGGTCATCAGCGAGGAGCTCATCGACGACGCCGCGACGGTCATCGAGGAGGCGCTCGCCCAGTTCGGCTGATCCGCCGCATGACCGGAGCGGCATGGACGCCCCGGTAGCTTCGTCGGAATGCGGATCGACGACGACCACGAGAGGCCGACTCCCCCGGGGATCGGCCTCTCCGCGCGTCTGGCGCGCCTGTCCATCGGCGGCGTCGGCCGGCTGGTCTACCGGCCGATCGTGGAGGGGCGCGACAACGTCCCGGCCGAGGGACGCGTGATCCTGGCGGCCAACCACCTCTCGTTCATCGACTCCCCGGTGCTGACGCTGCTCGCCCCGCGGCCGGTGCAGTTCCTGGCCAAGTCGGACTACTTCACGGGGACCGGCGTGCGGGGCGCCCTCTCGCGCGCGTTCTTCACGAGCGTCGGAGCCGTCGCGGTCGAGCGCGGCGCCGGCCAGGCCGCTCAGGAGGCGCTGGACCTCGGACGGGCGATCCTCGAGCGGGACGAGGCGTTCGCCGTCTACCCCGAGGGCACCCGCTCCCGCGACGGGCGCCTCTACAAGGGCCGCACCGGAGTGGCATGGCTCGCCCTCACCACGGGCGCGCCGGTGGTCCCCGTCGGCATGATCGGCACGCAGGAGCTCCAGCCGGTGGGCACGAGGGTGCCGCGCCTGCACCGGATCACGGTCCGCTTCGGGGCTCCGCTGGACCTCTCGCGGCACGGCTCCGCCGACTCCGGCCGCGCCCGACGCCACGCCACCGACGAGGTGATGGCGGCCGTCCACGCGCTCTCCGGGCAGGAGCTCGCCGGTGCGTACAACGAGTCGCCGCCGACGACCACGGTCGAGCGCATCCGCCGGGCGCTCCCGCACGAGCGCCGCTGAGCCTCAGCGCGCGGACGCCTCCGGCTCGTGGGCGACGGGGAAGTTCACGGAGTTGGCGATGAAGCAGAGCCGGGAGGCCTCGGCGTGCAGCGTCTGGGCGATCGCCACCATCGACTCCTCGGCGACAGTGACGCGGGGCCGGAGGGTCACCGAGGTGAAGCGGCCGCTCTCCCCCTCCTGCAGCATCGAGCCCACCGCGTCGTCCGTGTAGCCGGTGACGACGACTCCGTTCTTGACCGCCACGTGCAGGTAGGAGAGGAGGTGGCACTGCGCGAGCGCCGCGAGGAGCAGCTGCTCCGGGTTCCAGCGGTCGGCGTCGCCCCGGAAGGGCGTGTCGGCCGAGGCGAGGATGGGCGCCGGGCCCTCCGCCGTGACGGTCAGCTGGCGCCCGTACTCGCGGTAGCCGCTCGTGCCGGTGCCCCGGTCGCCCTCCCAGACGACGGACACCGCGTACTCGTGCTCGGACTTCATCGGGCTCCTCCTCGACGGCGGTGGATCAGGCCGGTCGCGCCGGTCTGGACCCCTGGACGCGGAACCCCCGCGGGTAGACTCCGAGGACCATGACAGACACGCTCGCCCCCCAGGTTCCCACGTCCGCAGTCCCCCAGGAGCGGCGCGTCGCGACCGAGATCCCCGGGCCGCGATCCCGGGCCCTGCACGAGCGCCGCCTCGCCGTCGTGCCCACCGGCGTCGGCACAGCGCTCCCCGTCTACATCGACCGCGCGCACGGCGCGATCCTGGTCGACGTCGACGGCAACAGCTTCATCGACCTCGGCGCCGGCATCGGCGTGACGACGATCGGGCACACCGACGACTCCGTCGTCGCGGCCGCCGCGGAGCAGCTCGCGCGCCTCACGCACACCCTCTTCACCGTCACTCCGTACGAGCCCTACATCCGCGTCGCGGAGCTGCTGGCCCAGCACACCCCCGGCGACTTCGCCAAGAAGACCGTCCTGGTCAACTCCGGTGCCGAGGCGGTCGAGAACGCCGTCAAGATCGCGCGCAAGCACACCGGCCGCCCCGGCGTCGCGGTGCTCGACCACGCGTACCACGGACGCACGAACCTCACGATGGCCATGAACTTCAAGGCGCTGCCCTACGGCCTGGGCTTCGGACCCTTCGCCAGCGACGTCCACCGTGCGCCGAGCTCGTACCCGTACCACGACGGCCTGTCGGGAGCCGAGGCCGCCCAGCGCGCGATCTCGTACCTCGAGAAGACCGTCGGCGCGTCCGCCCTGGCCTGCCTCGTCGCCGAGCCCATCCAGGGCGAGGGCGGCTTCATGGTCCCCGCCGACGGCTTCCTCCCGGCACTGCAGGAGTGGTGCACGGCCAACGGCATCGTCTTCGTCGCCGACGAGATCCAGTCGGGCATGGCCCGCACCGGCGCCTGGTTCGCCAGCGAGCACCTCGGCCTCGTCCCCGACCTCGTCCTCTCGGCCAAGGGCATCGCCGGCGGCCTGCCGCTCGCGGGCGTGACGGGCCGCGCCGAGATCATGGACTCGGCGCAGGCCGGCGGACTGGGCGGCACCTTCGGCGGGAACCCCGTCGCCGCCGCCGCCGCCGTCGCGGTCTTCGAGCGCATCGAGCGCGAGGGCCTCCTCGCCGAGGCCGATCGGATCGGCGCACGCCTGGGCGCGGCGCTTCGAGGCCTGCAGGAGCGCTACGACATCATCGGCGACGTCCGCGGCATCGGCGCGATGATGGCGATGGAGCTCGTGCAGCCCGGCACCGCCGGCACCACGAAGGAGCCGAACGCCGTCGCGGTCCAGGCGATCATCGACTACGCCGCCCAGCACGGGGTCCTCGTGCTGAGCGCCGGCACCTACGGCAACGTGGTCCGCTTCCTGCCGAGCCTCGCCCTCACCGACGAGCTGCTCGACGACGCCGTGTCGGTCATCGCCGACGCGTTCGCCACCCTCTAGGCGCGATCCTCCGAAGGCCACCGCGGGCGCCGAGGCGCTCCCCGGTGGCCTTCGGCGTCTCCGGGAACGCGGGACCGGTCCACGCATCGGGCAGGATGGGGGGATGCCAGCAGGAACCTTCACCGTCGCCGAGTCCGTCGAGCTGGCCGTCGTCGAGCGATCCGGGTTCGTCGAGTCGCGCCACGCCGGCTCCGCCGTCCTCCTCGACTCCGAGGGCCGCGTCGCCCGCAGCCTCGGCACCCCGACGGCTCCCGTCTTCCCCCGCTCCTGCCTCAAGCCGTTCCAGGCCCTCGCGGTGATGACCGCCGGAGTCGAGCTGAACGGCGCGGAGGCGGTCATCGCCACCGCGAGCCACGCCGGCATCCCCCAGCACGTGGCGCTGGTGCAGAACCTGCTCTTCCGCGCCGGCCTGGACCACACCGCCCTGCAGTGCCCGGCCGACTGGCCCGGCGACTCCGGGACCCGCGCTCAGCTGCTGCGGGCGGGCGCGACTCCGGACCCGCTCTACATGAACTGCTCGGGCAAGCACGCGGCGATGCTGCTGGCCTGCGTGCAGAACGGCTGGAGCACCGAGGACTACCTCGAGCGGACGCACCCGCTGCAGCAGCACATCGTCGACACGATCGAGCGCCTCACCGGCGAGCGCGTCGTGGCCTCGGGGATCGACGGCTGCGGAGCTCCCGTGCACGCCCTTCCTCTGACCGCGCTGGCGAAGGGCGTCTCACGGATCGTGTCCTCCTCCCCCGCCTCACCGTTCGGCCTCTACCGCCAGGCCGGCGTCCTCACGGCCGCGATCCTCGAGAACGCGTGGGCGATCGACGGCCCGGGCCGGGACAACACCGTCGTGATCGAGCGCCTGGGCCTGGTCGCCAAGCTCGGCGCCGAGGGCGTGCTCGTGATGGCCTCGCCCGACGGCACCACCGTCGCCCTGAAGATCCTCGACGGGAGCCTGCGCGCCGCGACCGTGGTCGCGCTGAAGCTCCTGGTCGAGGCGGACGCGGTGGACCGGACCGCGGCGAACGACGTGCTGGTGCGGCTGAACCCGGTCGTGTCGGGCGGCGGGCGCCCGGTCGGCGCGATCCGCGCCTCCTACGTCTGACCGCACGTCCCGGCACGCCCTGAGCTACTGCTCGCGCGCGAGGCGCTTCGCCCGGGCCGCCGCGGAGACCTGCGTGATCACCACCACGAGGATCGCCAGGACGAACACCGCCGATGCGATGACGTTCGCCTCCGCCGGGATGCCGCGCGCCGCCGCGATGTAGATGTACTTCGGGAACGTGGTGACCGATCCGGAGTTGAAGTTCGTGATGATGAAGTCGTCGAAGCTCAGCGCGAACGAGAGCAGCGCCGCGGCGAGGATGCCGGGCAGCAGCAGCGGGAAGGTGATCCGCCAGAAGACCTGGTTCGGCGACGCGTAGAGGTCGCGTCCCGCCTCCTCCAGCTTCGGGTCCAGGCTCGCCACCCGCGCCTTCACGGTGACCACGACGAAGCTGATGCAGAACATCGTGTGCGCCAGCACGATCGTGACCAGCCCCTTCTCGGCGCCCACGCTGAGGAACTGCGCGGCGAGGCCGGCTCCGAGCACCACCTCCGGAGTCGCCATGGGGAGGAACAGCAGCAGGCTGATCGCCGACCGGAACCGGAAGCGGAACCGCACGAGCGCGATGGCGATCATGGTGCCGAGCGCAGTGGCCAGCACGGTGGCGATCACACCGACCAGCAGGCTGTTCCCGAAGGCGGTCATCACCTCCTCGCTGGTCCAGGCCGACACCCACTTGTCGAGGGTGAACCCGCGCCAGGCGAGGTTGCTCTTCCCCGAGTCGTTGAAGGAGAAGACGAAGGTGTACCCGATAGGGATGAGCAGGAAGAGCAGCGCCAGCGCCGTGTAGACGCCGAGCCCGAGGCCGCGGAAGCGGCGGCGGCCCCGGACCGGGGCGGGGGGCGGCGCGCCGAGCGCCTCCTGGGCGCTCGCGAGCGGACGGTCGGCCGTCGCGGTCACAGGAGGTCCTCCGTTCCACTGCGCTTCACGTAGAAGCCGACGATGACCAGGATCACGGCCATCAGCACGATCGAGAGCGCGGCTGCCGCCGGGTAGTTCTCGAGCGTGAGGAAGTTCGCCTCGATCGCGTTGCCCACCATCGAGGTCTGCGACGAGCCGAGGAAGTCCCGGCTCGCGTTGATGTAGTCGCCCGCCGCCGGGATGAACGTCAGCAGCGTGCCGGAGACGATGCCCGGCATCGACAGGGGGACGGTCACGCTCCAGAACACGGAGGCGGGGTGCGCGTAGAGATCCGACCCTGCCTCCAGGAAGCGCACGTCGAGGCGCTCGAGCGTCGTGTACAGCGGCAGCGTCATGAACGGGATGAAGTTGTAGGTGATGCCGAAGATCACGGCGATCGGCGTCCCCGTGAGGTGGCCGGCGCTCGGCAGGACCGCCACGGCCTTGAGCGCCTGCACGAGCGGGCTCTCGTCCGCGAGGATCTGCTTCCACGCCAGCGTCCGGAGCAGGAAGCTGATGAAGAAGGGCGCGATCACCAGCGTCAGGAGCAGGTTCTGCAGCAGCGGCCAGGGCCGCGCCTTCACTCCGATGAAGTAGGCCAGCGGGTAGCTGATCACCAGCGCGAGCACCGTCGCGATCAGCGCGTAGCCGAAGGAGCGGAGCACGTGCGGCCAGTAGTCGCCCATCACCACGAGGTAGTTCTGCCAGGCGAAGCCGGGGGCGTACTCGCCGATGTCCCCGTCCGGCACCTCGGCCTGGAAGGACGTGAGCACGAGCGAGATGAGCGGCGCCAGGAAGAACAGCAGCATGTAGGCGATGCCCGGCAGCAGCAGGACCAGCGCGATCGTCGACCGCCGGCGGACCGGAGCGTCCTGAGGATCCGCCTGCCCCGTGGCGAAGGCGGCGAAGGCCATGCCTACGCTCCCCCGCTGCGACCGGCCAGGAGCCCCCGGCGCTGCACGGCGATGGCGCTGGTGGAGTCGTCCGCCTCGAAGCGCGGGACCGAGCCCGGTTCGTCCGCGAGTCCGAAGCCGTGCTCGGTGCTGAAGCCGACCCACACCTCCGCTCCCTCGCCGACGACCGGCCCGAAGACCATGTTCTGCGCGAAGACGACCACCGGGCCCAGGCCCGGCATCCGGATCGTGTACTGGGTGCTGACCCCGCTGAAGGAGACGTCGACCACGCGACCGGGCCCGAGCACGTTCCGGCCGGAGTCCGCCGGCGGCTCCTGCGTCAGCAGCAGGAGCTTCTCGGGGCGGACGCCGACCGTGATCTCCCCGCTCGTGCGGGCGCAGCGGGCGACGGGCACGACGATCCGGTGCCCGCCCGCGTCGACGGTGAGTGCGCGGTCGGTGCTGCCGACCACCTCGCCCGTGAAGAGGTTGGACTGGCCGAGGAAGTTCGCGACGAACGCGGTGCGCGGGAGCTCGTAGAGCTCCTCCGGCGCGCCCATCTGCTCGATCCTGCCCTTGTTCATCACCGCGACGGTGTCGGCCATCGTCATGGCCTCCTCCTGGTCGTGCGTGACGTGGAGGAAGGTGAGGCCCACCTCCTCCTGGATCGACTTGAGCTCCAGCTGCATCTGTCGGCGGAGCTTGAGGTCGAGGGCGCCGAGCGGCTCGTCGAGGAGGAGCAGGGCGGGCCGGTTGACGAGGGCGCGCGCGAGGGCGACCCGCTGCTGCTGACCACCGGAGAGCTGCGCGGGGCGGCGCTGGGCGAGGTGGTCGAGCTCGACCAGGCGGAGCGCCTCGTGCGCCTTGCCGACGGGGTCGGCGATCCTCCGCCGCTTCAGGCCGAAGGCGACGTTCTCGAGGATCGACATGTGCGGGAACAGCGCGTACGACTGGAACACGGTGTTGACGGGCCGCTGGTACGTCTTCGTCTCGGTGACGTCCCGCCCGCCGATGAGGATCCGGCCGGCGGAGGGCTCCTCGAGCCCGGCGACCAGGCGCAGCGTCGTCGTCTTGCCGCAGCCCGAGGGGCCCAGCAGGGCGAAGAAGGAGCCCGCCGGGATGGTGAGGTCCAGGGAGTCGATGGCCGTGAAGCCCGGGTACTGCTTGCTGATCCCGACCAGCTGGAGGTCGGCGCCGCTCTCGGCGAAGGTCCCGATCGCCATCAGATGCCCAGGAGCACCTTCTGGAACTCGGCCTGGTACTCCTTCTCCTCTGCGGCGGTCAGGGTCCGGAACACGTGCGCCTGCGCGAGCGTGTCCTCGTCGGGGAAGATCAGCTGGTTCTCGGCCAGCTCCGGATCGATGCTCTCCATGACGTCCTTCGCTCCATCCACGGGGGTGATGTAGTTGACCCAGGCGGCCACCTCGGCGGCGACCTCGGGCTCGTAGTAGTAGTTCATCAGGGCCTCGGCGTTGGCCTTGCGCTCGGAGCCCATCGGGACCACGAAGGTGTCGTTCCAGAGCGCGCCGCCCGAGTCGGGGAAGGCGAACTCCCACTTGTCGCCGGCCTCGGCGTTGATCAGGGTGATGTCGCCGGACCAGCAGATCGCCGCGAGGGTGTCCTCGTTCTGCAGGTCGTTGAGGTACGCGTTCCCCTTGATGTTGCGGATCTGTCCGGCGTCGACCTGCTCGCGGAAGACGTCGATCGCGTTCATGTACTCGTCGTCGCCCCAGGAGCCGGCGATGTCCGTCCCCTGAGCGAGCATGATGAGCCCGATCGTGTCGCGCATCTCGCTCAGCACGCCGACGCGGCCGCGGAGCGACGGATCCCACAGCTCCTCGATGCTCGAGAGGCCCTTCGGCAGCTTCTCCTTGTTCCAGCAGATGCCCGAGAACCCCGCCTGGTACGGGAGGGAGAGCCGGCGGCCCGGATCGAAGTCGGGGTTCGCCAGCGAGGGGGTGAGGTTGGCGATGTTCGGGATGTTCGCGTGGTCGAGCTCCTGCACGTAGCCGCGGCGGACCAGGCGCGAGACCATCCACTCCGTCAGGCAGACCGTGTCGGCGCCGATGTACTGCCCGAGCGCGAGCTGGTCCTTCACCTTGCCGTAGTAGGAGTTGTTGTCGTCGACGGCGACGTTGTAGGTCACCGCGATGCCCGTCTGCTCCTCGAAGCCCTGGAGCGTGGGGTAGTTCCCGTCGTCGTCCTCGTCCATGTAGGCGGGCCAGTTGTCCCACACCAGGCGCGGGTCGCCGGCCGATCCGTCGGCGGCGGCGGTCGGAGCGGCACGGGTCTGCGGGGCGCAGGCGGCCAGGGCGAGGGCACCCGCTCCGAGGCCGATCCCGCCGAGGACCGCCCGACGCGAGAGGACCGCCCGGCGCTCGCGCTCGTGCGAGCGTGCCGCGGCGACGGCCCGGCGGAGGACGGGATCCCTCGGGAGGGGACGGGTCATGGCGGGGGCTCCTGACTGCGTCGGGGCTCGTGCCTCGGGGGCCGAACGTGGGGAAATACTGGCACAGCGCTCATCCGCCTGTCACGGCGAACGGAGGAGAACGCTCATCCGGAAACATGATCGTCACGAATTCCGCACCCGGAGGCCGTGTCGACCGCCGATTCGGTCCCCGGAGGCCGTGCCGTCAGCGGGTGAGGGGCGGGCGTCCCGAGCCGCCGGCGGACCCGTCGACGCGCTCGACCGCCATCTCGACGGAGGAGAGCAGGATCCGGCTGCCGAGCTTCGCGCGGTAGCGGCGGCCGGCCTCGAGCGGGAGTGGCGCCTGGGTCGGCGCGACCAGCACGGACCCGTTGGCCGACCAGCGGTCCCTGACCCAGAGCCCGCCCTCGTCGAAGCCGAACTCGAGGTGGGTCTTGGAGAGGGATCGCGACGGATCCGGGATCGCGAGGATGTGCCGGAACGTCTCGTTGGGGTCCGGGAGCGGCTGGCGTCCGATCAGGCCGTTGCCGGTCACGATCGCGTGCTGCCCGGTCGCGAAGCTGAGGCGCACGAGCCCCTGCGAGGGCGGCGCCATCGGAGCGCCGGGGGCGGGACGCCGGTGCCGGCCGGGGGCCAGGCCCGGCAGCCAGGCACGGCGGGACGGATCGAGGACCGTCGTGTCGCCGGAGGACGAGGGGCGGGACGCACCCGTCGTGGCATGCGCCGCCACCGACGAACCGCACTCGCCGCAGAGGATCGCCCCGGGAGCGAGGTTGGAGCCACACGTGCTGCAGATCACCGAGAACGCCCTTCCGCTCACCATCGTACCCAGCGCCGGCGCGGGGAGCCCCGAGCCGGCCGAACCCGACGCGAACCGGCAGGCGCAGGACCGTCGTACGGCCGTTCGGCGCGTGCGGGCGGTCCGGCGGCACCGCCACCGCGGCCGTCCCGTGCCGGAGCGCTGCTCGTCAGACCGGTGCGCCGGCCTCCTCGTCGCCGGTGACCGCGAGGACGTCGACGACGATCACGGTGACGTTGTCGCGCCCGCCGTTGTCCAGCGCGGCGTCGACCAGGGCGTCGGCCGCCTCCTGAGCGGAGCCGGTGCCGCTGAGCAGGTGGCCGACGCCGGCATCGGTCAGCTCCTTCGTGAGTCCGTCCGAGCAGATCAGCAGACGCGATCCGGCGAGGACGGGCACGAGCCGGTAGTCGGGGACGGGCGCCTCGTGGAAGCCGACCGCGCGGGTGATCACGTTGCTGTGCGGATGCACGTCGGCCTCGTCGCGGGAGATCAGGCCCGCGTCGACCAGCTCCTGGACGATGGAGTGGTCCACGGTGAGCTGCACGAGGGTCCCGGCGACGCTCAGGTACACGCGCGAGTCGCCGATGTTGAAGACGGACCAGTAGGGCTCTCCCCCGACCACCGTGAGCGCGATCCCGGTGACCGTGGTCCCGGTGCCGACGTCGGCCGTGTGCGACTGCCGGGCGATGTCCCCGACCGCCTCCCGAAGCGCCCGGTCGATCTCCTCCGCTCCGACGGTCGCGCCGAGCGCCGCGGTGGACAGGCGCGACACGACCGCGTCGCTGGCGACCTCTCCTGCCGCGTGCCCGCCCATCCCGTCGGCGACAGCGAAGAGCGGGCTCTTGGCGAGGTAGCTGTCCTCGTTCGCGCTGCGCACGTGGCCGGTCTCGGTGCGCGCGGCCCAGCCGAGGGTCACTTCGGCCGAGGGCGCGTCGGAGCTCCAGGCGGAGACGGGGACGGTGACGGACGCGCGGCTGCGGCCGATCTGCGTCATCGCTGCTCCTCGCATCCCCGTGGCCCGCGCCCGTCCGGTCCGACGGCCCGTGACCGCCGGCTCCAGGGGTGCCCTGCCGCCCCCCGATGGTAGTCGCTGACAGCCCTCCGCCGAGCCGGCCGCCATCGCCGTCGCCCGACGTCCGTCGCGCAGACGGGACCACGCTCCGACCACCGGATCCGATGCCGGAGCGAGCTCCGACGTGCGGATCCACTTGCCCGGGCCCCCGTGGACTGCCAGAATCGCCACATGGCCCCGTCTCGCCCACCCTCTCAGCGTCCTGTCCAGCTCGACGAGGTGTCGAAGGCGATCATCGAGCAGCTGCAGGCCGACGGTCGGCGCTCGTACGCCGAGATCGGCAAGGCCGTGGGCCTGAGCGAGGCGGCCGTCCGGCAGCGGGTGCAGAAGCTCACCGAGTCGGGCGTCATGCAGATCGTCGCGGTGACGGATCCGATGCAGCTCGGCTTCTACCGCCAGGCGATGATCGGTGTGCGCGTCACCGGCGACACCCGCGACGTCGCGGACCGGCTCGCCTCCATCCCCGCCGTCGACTACGTCGTGCTGACGGCCGGCTCCTTCGACATCCTCGCCGAGGTCGTGTGCGAGAACGACGACGATCTGATCGCCCTGCTCAACCAGGAGATCCGGTCGCTTCCCGGCGTGCTCTCGACCGAGACCTTCGTCTATCTGAAGCTCCACAAGCAGTTCTACAACTGGGGAACGCGGTAAAAGATGACCACCGAGACAGCCTTCTCGACCTCCGGCCTCGAGTCGGGCGATCCCGTCCGCGGGACCGACGCGCCAGGGGGGATGGACGACGCCTCCCTGCAGAAGAAGGCGAAGGACCACCTCTGGATGCACTTCACCCGTCAGTCGACGATGGACTCGGGCGCGGGCGTGCCGATCATCACGCGCGGCGAGGGACACCACATCTGGGACAGCACCGGGCGCAAGTACTTCGACGGCCTGTCCGGCCTCTTCGTCGTCAATGCGGGACACGGGCGGCGCCGACTGGCGGAGGCCGCGGCGAAGCAGGCGTCCGAGCTCTCCTTCTTCCCGCTCTGGTCCTACGCGACCCCCTCGGCGATCGAGCTGGCCGACCGGCTCGCCGACCACGCGCCGGGCGACCTCAACCGGGTCTTCTTCTCGACCGGCGGCGGCGAGGCTGTGGAGACGGCCTTCAAGCTCGCCAAGCACTACTGGAAGCTGCAGGGCAAGCCGGGCAAGCACAAGGTCGTCTCGCGCTCGGTCGCGTATCACGGCACTCCCCAGGGAGCGCTCGCGATCACGGGCATCCCCGGGATGAAGTCGATGTTCGAGCCGCTGGTGCCGGGCGGCTTCCGCGTCCCCAACACCAACTTCTACCGGGCTCCCGAGCACGGCGACGACCTGGAGGCGTTCGGCCTGTGGGCGGCGAACCGCATCGAGGAGATGATCGAGTTCGAGGGGCCGGACACGGTGGCCGCCGTGTTCCTGGAGCCCGTGCAGAACTCGGGCGGCTGCTTCCCGCCCCCTCCCGGGTACTTCCAGAGGGTCCGCGAGATCTGCGACAAGCACGACGTGCTGCTGGTGTCCGATGAGGTGATCTGCGCGTTCGGCCGCATCGGGCACATGTTCGCCTGCGACGAGTACGGCTACGTGCCGGACATGATCACCTGCGCGAAGGGGATGACCAGCGGCTACTCCCCCATCGGCGCGACGATCGTCAGCGATCGGATCTACGAGCCCTTCCGCCACGGTCAGGTCGTCTTCCCGCACGGCTACACCTTCGGCGGCCACCCCGTCTCGGCCGCGGTCGCGCTCGAGAACCTCGACATCTTCGAGGAGGAGGGCCTGAACGAGCGCGTGCGCGAGAACTCGCCCGTCTTCCGGTCCACGCTCGAGAAGCTGCTCGACCTGCCGATCGTCGGCGACGTCCGGGGCGACGGCTACTTCTTCGGCATCGAGCTGGTGAAGGACAAGGCGACGAAGGAGACGTTCGACGAGGACGAGTCGGAGCGGCTGCTGCGCGGATTCCTCTCGAAGGGGCTCTTCGACGCGGGGCTGTACTGCCGGGCGGACGACCGCGGCGATCCCGTCGTCCAGCTCGCGCCGCCGCTCACCATCGGCCCGCGCGAGTTCGACGAGATCGAGCAGATCCTCCGGAGCGTTCTCACCGAGGCCTGGTCGCGGCTCTAGCGACCTCACGCGGCGCGCTCCCGCCGATCGGCGGCGAGTGCGGCCGCGACCCGGCGCGCACCTGCGTGGTGCGGATCGAGAGCGACGGCCTCGTCGGCGAGCCGTCCGGCCTCGTCGGCACGGCCCTCACCGGCCAGGATCCGCGCGAGGAGGACGAGCACTCCGGCTCGCTCGCTCGCGGGTGCGACGACGGCGGCACGGCGGAGCAGCGGGGCGAGCGCTCCCGCCGCGCCGGGGTCACCGCTCCGCGCCGACCGCAGCACGCGGTCCGCACCGCGGCTGCGCTGCACGGCCACGACGAGCGCAGCCAGGCCCGCAGGCCGGACCTCGGGATCGGGACCGGTGAGAGCTCGCCGGACGAGGTCGTCGACGCCGTGCAACAGCACGTCGGGCAGTTCGGCCCGCGGGTGGCGGTCGAGGAGACGGTCGACCGCGGCGGCCACCGCTCGCGGGTCGTCCCGGTCGCCGGCCTCGAGCCCGTCGTCGCGGCCGGACGACGGGAGCACGGCGACGCGGAGGGCGAGGCCGGGGAGCCGGCGCGCACGCTCCTCGAGGGCGGCGACGAGTCCCTCGCACGACTCCGGACCCGCCTCGCCGGGATGCACCAGCGCGAGTGCTCGCTGCACCCGCCCGAACCGGCCGAGCGCACCGAGGCTGGCCCGCGCGATCAGGGACGGATCCGCCCCCGACAGCTCGAAGCGGAGCGAGCCGCTCGGCGCTCCGGCCCGGAACGGGACGAGCACGAGGCTCGCCTCGGCCGCACCCCGCTGGGATCCGTGAGCGGCGTGGAACAGGGCGGCGTCGTCGGGTGAGGCCGGGACACGCGAGGCGGGAGCGGGGTGGAGGAAGATCGCTGAGGAGGTCATGCTGCGATCCTGCCGACCCTCGCACCCGCCGGGAGCGACGGCCCTCGGGATCATCGGAAGGATCTCGAGATCGCCGCCTGTGGAGGGAGAGGTCCCATCGACACCGAATCGCCGGCGCACGGATGGCGCCCTCCGGCCCCCAGGAATCCCTCCACAGGGACCGATCGGCCGAGTTCTGCACCGGTGTCCGATTCCCGCCGGTCGGTGGGGAGTCCCGCGGATACTCTCGACGCATGAGAACGACTCCCCTTCACGTCCGACGGACGACGAGCCCCCTCGGCCGCATCGAGGTGGGCAGCGACGGCGATGCGATCGTCTCGCTCGCCATCGAGCAGGCCGGTCTGCTCCCGCACGAGCACCTCCCGGAGTCGGACCTCCCGGTGCTCCTGCGGGCCGTCGAGCAGCTGGACGAGTACTTCGACGGGACCCGCCGCTCTTTCGATCTGCCGGTCGCTCTGCGCGGCACGCCCTTCCAGCTCGAGATCTGGCAGCGGCTCCTGGCTCTGGGCTTCGGGGAGATCACCTCCTACGGCGCACTGGGCACGGCCGCCGGTCGCCCCCGAGCGGGCCGGCCCATCGGCGGAGCGGTCGGTGCGAACCCGGTGCCGATCATCGTGGGCTGCCACCGCGTCCTCGCGAGCGACGGACGGATCACCGGCTTCAGCGCGGGCGAGGGCGTCGCCACGAAAGCCTGGCTTCTCGATCACGAGGGGATCCCCCACCGATGAGCACGGCCGACGGACTCGTCGAGGGAGAGGACGGCCTGGTCCGCTGCGCCTGGAGCGGCGCGGATCCGGAGTACCGCCGCTACCACGACGAGGAATGGGGCACCCCGCTGCACGGAGATCGCCTGCTGTTCGAGAAGATCTCCCTCGAGGCGTTCCAGTCCGGCCTCTCCTGGATCACGATCCTCCGCAAGCGGCCGAGGTTCCGCGAGGCCTTCGACGGCTTCGATCCGGCCCGGGTCGCCCGGTACGACGACACCGATGTCGAGCGGCTGATGGAGGACAGCGGCATCATCCGGAACCGCGCGAAGATCATCGCCACCCGGGACAACGCCCGGGCCGTGCTCGCGCTCCTCGAGCAGAGAGGCGAGGGCGCGCTCGACGAGCTCGTGTGGTCCTTCCACGATCCGGACGTCGAGGACCGGGAGGTCCGAGCCGCCGACGTCCCTGCGACGACGCCCGGGTCGACGGCGCTCGCGCGAGCGCTGAAGGCCGCTGGGCTCCGCTTCGTCGGACCGACCACCGCGTACGCGCTGATGCAGTCGGCCGGAGTCGTCGACGACCACCTCACCGGCTGCTGGCGCCGACGCTGACGCCTACGACTCCGGCACGACGAGGTCGAGCTCTCCCGTGTGCCGGTTCTCGGCGAGCAGGAACCCGCGCCCGGCCGCCCACGCCGAGAGCTCGCCGAGCGACTCCGTCGCCACCCGGTCCTCCGCCAGCGCCCTGACGAAGCGTCCCTTGCCCTGCTTGTTGAAGTGGTTCAGCGACCGGAGGACGCCGTCGGCCCCGCGCGAGCGGACGCGGACGAAGAACCGCCCCTCGCCCGCAGGGACCGGTCCGAGCGCCGCGTACGCCTCGCTCCGCAGATCGAGGACGAGCCCGTCGAGCGCGCTCAGCACCCGCCCGGCCTCCGCCGCCCACCACCGCTTGAGCGGTCTGCCCGGCACACGGGAGTCGTGGGACAGACGGTATGCAGGGATCAGGTCGAGGGCGCGGATCGGCCCCCAGAGCGCGGACTGCACGATCGCCGTCCGACCGAGCACCTCCCGTGCACCGGAATCGAGGCTGCGCGCGTCGAGCGCATCGAAGAGCACCCCGTCGAAGCGGTCGACCGCGGGGAGGCCTGCCGCGGTCGCGAGCCCCGCGTTGCGATCGATCTCGCCGAGCTGACGCGGACCGAGCTTCAGCGCCCGGGCAGAGAGCTCGGGGTCCCCGGCCAGCGCGATCAGCGCCTCCGCCAGCTCGCGCCGCTTCGCGTGGAGCTCGGGGAAGGCGAGCGACTCGAGCACGAACGGCTCGTCGCCGCCGTCGCGCTTCGTCTCGGACGGTGGCAGCAGGACGTGCACAGGACTCCTTCGGAGAAGAGGGACGGGCGGCACGACGAAGGGGCCGGACGATCGCGATGATCGTCCGGCCCCTCCGTGCCGCGGTGAGCGGCGGTGTACTAGACCAGCGATGCCTGACGGGCGACCACGGTCACCACGTCGTTCTCGACGGACAGGAAGCCGTCGTCGGCCTGCGCGGTGAGACGCGTGCCGTCCAGGGCCGTGACGCGCACCTCGCCGGTGGCGAGGATCGCGAGCATCGGCTCGTGGCCGGCGAGGATGCCGATCTCGCCCTCGACCGTGCGAGCCGTGAGCTGCTTCGCCTCTCCGGACCACACCTCGGCGTTCGCGGACACGACGCTGACCTTCAGGGTCCCGGCCATGATCAGCCGTTCTCCTTCTGGATCTGGGTCCACTTCTCCTCGACGTCCGAGATCGAGCCGACGTTGAAGAACGCCTGCTCGGCCACGTGGTCGAACTCGCCCTTGGTGATCGCGTCGAACGACTCGATCGTGTCCTTCAGCGGGACGGTCGATCCCTCGACACCGGTGAACTTCTTCGCCATGTAGGTGTTCTGCGAGAGGAACTGCTGGATCCGGCGCGCACGCGACACCGTGATCTTGTCCTCCTCCGACAGCTCGTCGACACCGAGGATCGCGATGATCTCCTGCAGCTCCTTGTTCTTCTGCAGGATCTGCTTCACGTTCGTCGCCACGCGGTAGTGGTCGGCGCCCAGGTAGCGGGGGTCGAGGATTCGCGAGGTGGACGTGAGCGGGTCGACGGCCGGGTAGAGGCCCTTCGACGCGATCTCACGGGAGAGCTCGGTGGTCGCGTCGAGGTGGGCGAAGGTGGTCGCCGGCGCCGGGTCGGTGTAGTCGTCGGCGGGGACGTAGATCGCCTGCAGCGAGGTGATCGAGTGTCCGCGCGTCGAGGTGATGCGCTCCTGGAGCACACCCATCTCGTCGGCGAGGTTCGGCTGGTAGCCCACCGCGGAGGGCATGCGGCCCAGCAGGGTCGACACCTCCGAGCCGGCCTGCGTGAAGCGGAAGATGTTGTCGATGAAGAGCAGCACGTCCTGCTTCTGCACATCGCGGAAGTACTCCGCCATGGTCAGGGCCGACAGGGCGACGCGCAGACGCGTTCCCGGGGGCTCGTCCATCTGGCCGAAGACGAGAGCGGTCTTGTCGAAGACGCCCGCCTCCTCCATCTCGGCGATGAGGTCGTTGCCCTCACGGGTACGCTCGCCGACGCCGGCGAACACGGACACTCCACCGTGGTCCTGCGCGACGCGCTGGATCATCTCCTGGATGAGGACGGTCTTGCCGACGCCCGCGCCGCCGAACAGGCCGATCTTGCCGCCCTGCACGTACGGAGTGAGCAGGTCGATGACCTTGATGCCGGTCTCGAACAGCTCGGTCTTGGACTCGAGCTGGTCGAACTGCGGGGGCTTGCGGTGGATGGGCCAGCGCTCGGTGATCTCGAACGACTCGCCGTTGATCTTCCCGTCGGCGTCGGCGTTGAGCACCTCGCCGATCACGTTGAAGACCTTGCCCTTGGTCACGTCGCCGACCGGGACCGAGATCGGCAGGCCGGTGTCGTGGACCTCCTGGCCGCGGACGAGTCCGTCGGTGGGGTTCAGGGAGATGGCCCGGACGAGGTCGTCGCCCAGGTGCTGCGCGACCTCGAAGGTCAGCTTGCTCGAGACGCCCTCGACCTCGACGTGCGTGTAGAGCGCGTTGTAGACCTCGGGGATCGCGTCGTGGGGGAACTCGATGTCAACGACGGGGCCGGTGACGCGGGCGATGCGGCCGATGGCCCCGCCCGACGTCCCGGTCGCCGCCTCAGGTGCGGTCAGTGTCATTGCTACTTCCTTCTGTGGTCTCACCGCTCCCGGAGGGCGGAGTCGAAACTGTGTGGAGCGGAGCCCTCTTACTTGGAGGAGGACAGGGCGTCGGCGCCGCCGACGATCTCGGCGATCTGCTGCGTGATCTCGGTCTGGCGGGCGTTGTTGGCGAGACGGGTGTAGGTCTTGATCAGCGTGTCCGCGTTGTCGCTCGCCGACTTCATGGCCTTCTGGCGTGCCGCGTGCTCCGAGGCCGCCGACTGCAGCATCGCGTTGAAGATGCGGCTCTCGACGTACACGGGCAGGAGGCGGTCGAGGACCGTCTCGGGGTCGGGCTCGAACTCGTAGAGCGGGTACAGCTCGCTGTTCTGCTCCTCGGCGCCCTCGACGACCTCGAGCGGCAGCAGCCGGACGACGGTCGGCTGCTGGGTGACCATGCTGACGAAGCGGTTGTAGACGAGGTGGATCTCGTCCACGCCGCCCTCCTCGTCATCGAGGTTGTACGACTCGACGACCGCGTCCGCGATCTCCTTCGCCGTCTCGAACACGGGCTGGTCGGTGCCGCCCGTCCAGACGCGGACGCTGGCCCGCTTCCGGAACGAGAAGTACGCGTTCGCCTTGCGGCCGACCAGGTAGAAGACGACCTCCTTGCCCTCGCTGCGCAGCAGCGCGGCCAGCTCCTCGGCCTCCTTGAGCACGCTCGAGGAGAACGCGCCGGCGAGGCCGCGGTCGGAGGTGAAGATCACGATCGCGGCCGTGTCCAGCTTCTCGCGCTCGGTCGTGAGCGGGTGCTCCACGTTCGAGTAGGTCGCGACAGCGGACACGGCGCGCGTGATCGCGTTCGAGTACGGCGCCGCGGCAGCGACGCGGTTCTGCGCCTTCTGGATGCGCGAGGCCGAGATCAGCTCCATGGCCCGAGTGATCTTCTTGGTCGTCTGGGCCGAGCGGATCTTCGACCGGTAGACCCGGAGTTGCGCTCCCATGTGTCTCCTGTTGTCCTAAAAGTGGCGAATCGACGGGGTGCCGCTGGTCAGCGACGGCCCTTGACGATCTTCTCCTGGCCGACCTCGTCGGCCGCGATGGCCTGGTGCTCCTCGCGCCCGACCGAGGCGAGCGGCTTGCCCTCACCGGTCTGGAACTCCAGCTTGAAGCCGTCGACGGCACGGTTGAGCTCGGCGACGGTGTCGTCGGAGAGCACGTTGGTGTCGCGGAGGGTGTTCAGCACCTGGGTGTTGCGGCCCAGGTAGTCCAGGAGCTCGCGCTCGAAGCGCAGCACGTCGGGGACCGGAACCTCGTCGAGCTTGCCGTTCGTTCCGGCCCAGATCGAGACGACCTGCTCCTCGACGGGGTACGGCGAGTACTGCGGCTGCTTGAGCAGCTCGGTGAGGCGGGCGCCGCGGGCGAGCTGACGGCGCGAGGCGGCGTCGAGGTCGGAGGCGAACATCGCGAAGGCCTCGAGCGAGCGGTACTGCGCCAGCTCGAGCTTCAGCGTGCCGGAGACCCTCTTGATCGACTTGACCTGCGCGTCGCCGCCGACCCGCGAGACCGAGATGCCCACGTCGACCGCGGGACGCTGGTTGGCGTTGAAGAGGTCGGACTGGAGGAAGATCTGGCCGTCGGTGATCGAGATCACATTGGTCGGGATGTAGGCCGAGACGTCGTTCGCCTTGGTCTCGATGATCGGGAGACCGGTCATCGAGCCGGCGCCGAGCTCGTCGGACAGCTTCGCGCAGCGCTCCAGCAGACGGGAGTGCAGGTAGAAGACGTCACCCGGGTACGCCTCGCGTCCCGGCGGGCGGCGCAGGAGGAGCGACACGGCGCGGTAGGCCTCGGCCTGCTTCGACAGGTCGTCGAAGATGATCAGGACGTGCTTGCCGCCGTACATCCAGTGCTGGCCGATGGCCGAGCCGGTGTAGGGGGCGAGGTACTTGAAGCCGGCGGGGTCGGAGGCGGGGGACGCGACGATGGTCGTGTACTCCATCGCTCCGGCGTCCTCGAGCGCGCCCTTCACCGAGGCGATGGTCGAGCCCTTCTGGCCGATGGCGACGTAGATGCAGCGGACCTGCTTGTTCGTGTCGCCCGACTCCCAGTTGGCCTTCTGGTTGATGATCGTGTCGATCGCGATGGCCGTCTTGCCGGTCTGGCGGTCGCCGATGATGAGCTGGCGCTGGCCGCGGCCGACCGGGATCATCGCGTCGATGGCCTTGATGCCGGTCTGCAGCGGCTCGTGGACCGACTTGCGCGACATGACGCCGGGAGCCTGGAGCTCGAGGGCGCGGCGGCCCTCGGAGGCGATCTCGCCGAGTCCGTCGATCGGGTTGCCGAGCGGGTCGACGACGCGGCCGAGGTAGCCGTCGCCGACGGGGACCGAGAGGACCTCGCCGGTGCGGGTGACCTCCATGCCCTCCTCGATGCCGGAGAACTCGCCGAGGACGACGACGCCGATCTCGTTCTCGTCGAGGTTCTGGGCCAGGCCCAGGACACCGTTGGAGAAGCGGATGAGCTCGTTGGCCATGACGCCGGGGAGGCCCTCGACGTGGGCGATGCCGTCGGCGGCGTCGATGACGTAGCCGACCTCGGTGGTGGAGGCCTTGCCCGGCTCGTACGACGAGACGAAGTCCTTCAGCGCGTCGCGGATCTCATCCGGGCTGATGGTGATATCTGCCATGGGAATTCCTATTCGTTGGGTCCGTGCGAGCCGAAGAGGTCGTCGGGGCCTGACCTGGATGGTGCGGGGGTCGAGGGCAGTGCCCTCTGAGGATACGTGCGCCCGTCAGGACGCGAGCTGGAGCTTCAGGTCGGACAGCCGTGCGGAGACGGTTCCGTCGATGACCTCGTCGCCGACGTGCAGGCGCATCCCGCCCAGGAGGGAGGGATCGACCACGACGTTGACGGAGACCGGTCGGCTGTACTGGCGCGTGAGCGCCGAGCGGAGCCGGTCGAGCTGCTCGGGGGCGATCGGTGCGGCGACCGAGACCGTGGCGAGGATGAACCCGCCCTGGTCGGCGACCACGCCTGCTGCGAAGCGGACGAGCTCCGGGATGCGGCGACCTCGCGGGTGCGCGATCAGCTGCCGGAGAATCGCCAGCGTCTCGGCCGCGGCCTTGCCCTCGAGGAGGCGCTGCACGAGCGCGACCTTCGAGTCGGCGGCGGCGAGCTTGCTGCCGAGCGCGAGCTCGAGCTGGGCGTCGGAGGCGACGACCTCGCCGAAGGAGTGGAGCTCCTTCTCGAGGTTGACGCCCTCCGGAGCGGACGACGCGATCGCGCGGACCCCGACCTCCTCGACCCCGGCGACCATGTCGCTCGGGCTCGACCAGCGGTGGCCGACGATCACGGTGAGCAGGCGCTTGGCCGGCTCGCCGAAGGGACCGAACACGCGGGCGACGAGAGCCTGCTTGCTGCTCGAGTCGGCGCTCGGGTCGGCGAGGGCCGCGCGCAGCTGCGCCTGGCCGTCGATGACCCGTGCGGCCTCGAAGAGCTGCTGGGCCGTGTCGAGGGACGCCTGACCGGCGAGGGCGGAGAGCTCCGCCTTCGCCGATGCGAGTGCCTGCCTGGACGCGCTGCCCATCAGTTGTTCGCCTTCTCCGAGGCCTCGAGGTCGGCGAGGAAGCGGTCCACGATCGCGGACGCCTTCGCGTCGTCGTTGAGGCTCTCGCCGATCACGCCGGAGGCGAGGTCGATGGCGAGGGTTCCGACTTCGGAGCGGAGCGAGACCACGGCGGCCTGACGGTCCGCCTCGATCTGGGCGTGCGCGTTGTGGAGGATGCGCTCGGCCTCGACCTGCGCCTGCTCCTTCTTCGCCGCCACGATCGCGTTGCCGTCGGCGTTCGCCTTCTCACGGATCACTCCGGCCTCGGCGCGGGCCTCGGCCAGCTGGGCGGTGTACTTCTCGAGGGCGGCCTCGGCCTGTCGCTGGGCCTCGTCGGCCTTCGCGATGTTCCCCTCGATCGCGGCGGAGCGCGCGTCGAGCATCTTCTGCAGGCGCGGCAGGACCAGCCTCCAGAAGAAGAACAGCAGGATGAGGAAGATCACCCCCGACCAGAAGAAGTCGTAGAACTCCGGGATCAGAATGACCGCGGGGACGTCACCTTCTTCCGCAGCGATGTTCACAGCGGTGCTGAACACGACTACGCCGCGAAGATGAAGTAGGTGGCGAGGCCGATGAGCGCGAGCACCTCGGTGAACGCGATGCCGAGGAACATCGTGGTCTGGAGGCGGCCGGCCATCTCGGGCTGGCGCGCCATGGCCTCGACGGTCTTGCCCGCGACGATGCCGACACCGATGCCGGGGCCGATCGCTGCGAGGCCGTAACCGACCGTCGCGATGTTGCCGGTGAGTTCGGCGAGAACGGTGACTGAGTCCACGAGTGGGTCCTTTCAGTGGGGTGATCGTGAGAACGGGCGGGAGCCCGTGAGTAGTGGGGTCAGTGCTCCTCGGCGACGGCCAACTGGATGTAGACCGCAGCGAGGAGGGTGAAGATGTAGGCCTGCAGCACGGCGACGAGGAGCTCGAAGAGCGTGAACGCACCGCCGAAGGCGAAGGTCACGACGCCGAAGAGCTTGAAGCCCGGGTCGATCTGGGAGCTGAAGAGGAAGAACTGCGTGGCCGAGAAGCACAGCACCAGCAGGAGGTGGCCGACGATCATGTTCATCACGAGCCGCAGTGCGAGCGAGAGCGGACGGATGATGAACGTCTGCAGCAGCTCGATCGGCGTGAGGATGAAGTAGATCAGGAACGGCGCTCCGGGCGGGAACAGGGCGTTCTTGAAGAAGCCCATCCCCCGGTCCTTGATGCCCGCGTAGATGAACGTCACGTAGGCGACCAGGCCGAGGAAGAGCGGCATGCCCACCACGGAGGTCCCCGCGATGTTCAGGAACGGGACGATGCCGGTCAGGTTCATCGAGATGATCGCGAAGAAGATCGTCACGAGGATCGGGAGGAACCGGCGCGCGTCCTTCTCGCCGAGGATGTCCTTGGCGATGGTGACGCGGACGAAGTCGAACGCGAGCTCGACGACGTTCTGGAAGCGGCCGGGGACGAGGCGCAGCTTGCGCGTCCCGAGCCAGAAGAACAGCATCAGTGCGATGACCGCGATGAAGCGGACCAGCATGACGCGGTTGATCTCGAATGGGGTTCCCTCGAAGAGGAAACCGGGCGGGAAGAACTCGGAGATCGACGGGGTGTGGAAGTCACTCTCACCGGTCGAGGACGAGACCAACAGGGTCACAGCGTTAGCAAACAGCGCTAGCTCCTGGAATTCGGGGCGTGGCACGTTGCAGCCGACCGAATCGAATCATTCGGACGCAACGCTCTCGCGACGACGAAAGGTGGGGTTTTCCGCTCGGACGGCGATCGTGCTCGACGACCGCCATCAACGATGAGACGATCTGAGGACACGTTCGCCTGCGGGATTCGTCCCTACTGTAGCAACAGAACGGCCTGAGAGCCGAATCGTGGTCCTCTCAGGAACCGTTCGGCTCGTCCTCATCGAGCGATGTCGCTGACGTTCGGCATGCGCGAGCGCGAGACGACCAGGACGTCGATCACCAGGGACCCCAGGACGGCGACGATGATCGTGACGAACATCGCGGTGCTGTTCAGCCACGGCTGATCGCGCAGGACCAGGGCGGCGATCACGAACAGCACGAACTTGGCGAGCCACGTGCCGAGGACGACGGCGAAGAACCCGCCGATGTCGAGGCGGTTGGCGACGAGGATGCTCGCGGCGGTGAGGAGCACCATCACGCCGCCGACGATCGCGCCGAGGAGGGCTCCGATCGCGCCCTCTCCCCCGGCGGCGATCCCGCCGACGACGGTGCCGAGAACGGCCAGGGCGAGCACGAAGAGGCCGCCCACGACCAGCGCGCGACGCAGGACGGGTACGGACGCGGGCTGCGGACGGGGGGTGGCCGGGGAGGCTCCGGTCATGATGCTTCCTTCCGCGCCGTGGTCGGCGCTGTCGTGTCCCGGTCGATCGGGAGTCCGGCCGGCGGACGGAGCAGCTCCGTCGAGGACGCGCGGTCGAGGGGGTCGAGGACGGGTGAGGCCTCCGCGGACTGCGCCGCCGCCTCGAGCCGCTTGCGGCGGCTGAGCGGGGCGAGCGTGACGACGGTGCAGACCAGCAGACCGGCTCCGAGGAAGACGAGCGGGACCCACAGCACGTCGACCACGAACATCAGCAGGCAGCTGACGGCGACGACGGCGGTCCACGCGTAGAAGATCAGCACGGCGTGCAGGTGGGAGTGCCCCATGTCGAGCAGGCGGTGGTGCAGGTGCTTCCGGTCGGCGCTGAACGGCGACTTTCCCGCGCGCAGGCGCCTGATCACGGCGAGGCCGAAGTCCATCAGCGGCACCACGAGGATCGCGAACGGCAGGATGATCGGGATGAACGCGGGCAGGAGCTCCTTCGCCGCGAGCTGGGCCGGGTCGATCTGGCCGGTGACCGCGATCGCGGAGGTGGCCATCAGCATCCCGATCAGCAGTGCGCCGCTGTCGCCCATGAACATCCGCGCCGGACGCCAGTTGATGGGGAGGAATCCGGCGCAGGCGCCGACGAGCAGGACCGCGATGAGCGAGGCCAGGTTGAAGTAGTCGGTGGGCGAGGTCTGCTGCACCAGCAGGTAGCTGTAGAGGAAGAAGACGCCGTTGGCGATCAGGGCGACGCCCGCCACGAGGCCGTCGAGGCCGTCGATGAAGTTGAGAGCGTTGGTGACCAGGACGATCGCGAGCACGGTGATGATCAGCGACATCCACGGCGAGCCGACGGTCAGGCCGCCGATCGGCAGGGAGACGATCTGCACGCCCTTCCAGGCGATCAGGCCCGCGGCGATCAGCTGACCGGCCAGCTTCGTGGTCCAGTCCAGGTCCCAGATGTCGTCGGCGACGCCGATGAGGACGATGAGCAGGCTCGCGCCGAGGATCGCGAGGATCGGCTCGGGATTGGCGAACACCAGCCGGAAGTAGGGCAGCTGGGAGGCGATGCCGAAGCCGACGAGGATCCCGAGGAACATCGCGATGCCGCCCAGGCGGGGGGTCGGCCGCGTGTGCATGTCCCTGACGCGGATCTTCGGGTAGAGCCGGTACTTCAGGCTCAGCTTCCAGATGACCCACGACAGCGCTCCGGTCACGAGCGCGACCGCGAGCGAGACGAGGGCGAAGGTGATCACCGGTTACTCACCCGGAGCGGAGTCGGTGCGGGCGGCGCCGGTGCCGGTGTTGGGCGTCGGCAGGTTCGTGCTCGACGAGCCCGTGTCCGGCGCATCGGCGGAATCGACGGGAGCGGCGTCGTCCTGTAGGCGGGCGCCGGAGGCCCAGTCGGGGCGCGCGGTCGGGGTCCGCTCGAAGGCGTACGGGTCGCTGCCGGTCGCGGTCTCGGCGGGCTCCTGCTGGTACCCGGCCTGCGCCGCGCCGGCCGTGGAGGCGTCGGGCTCCGACGTCTCGGCACGAGGCGCGTCCGGATCCGGCAGCAGGTCTCCGACGACCTCGCGGATCCGCTCGGCCGACACGACGCCCTGGCGCAGGATGCGCAGGGTGCCGCCCTCGAAGCTCAGCGCTGTCGCGTCGACGATCGTCGAGGACTCGCTGGCGCCCGCGGGGCGGTCGCTGTAGCGCGATCCGGCGGCGCCGGCGTCGAGATAGACGTCGACGGAGTCGCCGAGCTGGTCGAACGCCTCCTGTGCGGTCGTGGCCGAGGGCTGCCCCGTGCGATTGGCGGAGGAGACCGCCAGCGGGCCGGTCTCGGCGAGGAGCTCGATCGTCACCGGGTTGTCCGGCATGCGCAGCGCCACGGTCCCGCGCGTCTCGCCCAGGTCCCAGACGAGTGAGGGCTGGGCGTGCAGGACGACGGTGAGCCCGCCGGGCCAGAACTCGCGCGCGAGGTCGCGCACCGCCTCCGGCACGTTCTCGGCGAGGGCGTCGAGGGCGGCCACGTCCCCGATCAGGACGGGCGGCGGCGACTGCCTCGTCCGTCCCTTCGCGTCGAGCAGGCGCTGGACCGCGGCGGCGTCGAACGCGTTGGCCGCGACGCCGTAGACGGTGTCGGTGGGGATCACCACGAGCTCGCCGCGGCCGATGGCCGTCCGCGCGAGACGGGTGCCGGTCAGGAGGTCCGTGTCGACGGAGCAGTCGTAGATGCGTGCCATAACGGGTCGATGATACCGGCGCGGTCCGTGTCCGGACCGGCTGCGGCGCGGCGGTCGCGTCAGCGCCGCCCGAGGCCGGGGCTCGGCGGCCGTCGCAGCGGCGCCCGACCCGCGCCGGCCGAGGCCGCCGGAGCGCTTCCGTGAGGCACTCGGCCCGGCGTGGCGGGCGCCTCCGCCGACAGGACGCCCACGAGCGCCACGGAGACGGCGAGCGTCGCGAGCGAGTGCTGATCGCCGAACCAGGTGGTGTTGTCGGCCATCCCGTGCAGGAACGTCCAGAGGACGGCGACGGCGAGCGCCCCGACGGCGACGGCCTCGTTCCGGGCGACCCGGAGGAGCAGGCGCACGACGGCGACGGTGGCGAGGAGGAGGAACGCGAGGACGGGGAGCGCGATCAGGAGCCCGCCGTTGGTCCACGCGGTGACGAGGAGGTTGTGAGGCGGGCGCGGCTCGCTGTGCTGGGTGAACTGCGACCCGCGCGCCAGCCACAGCTCCTGCCATCCGCCGTACCCCAGCCCCAGCAGCCAGTTGTCGGGGAACGCACTCGCAGCCAGGCGCAGGAAGTCGCCGCGGGCCCCGAGCGTGAGCAGGCCCGCCTCCGCCAGCTGAGGGAAGGACACGGCGACGGCGTACACGGCCGTGATCCCGGAGGGGATGGTGATCATCCAGGCGACCGGACCGAGGCTGCGTCCCTTGAGTCCGCGGATCGCGGCGACCAGCAGGGGCAGGACGATCGCGAGGACGATCGCGGTCTTGGACAGCGTGAAGAGGGCGCCGACCAGCCCGGCGACGGCGACGAGCAGGAGGAGCCTCCCCCGCTGCCGTCTCCAGACGGCGAAGGCGAGCGCGCCGGTCGTGGCCATGTACATCGAGGCGATGTTGCCGTTGAGGAAGAACCCTCCCGACTTCTCCTGCAGGACGTTGTTGAAGGACGTCGTGAAGATGTCCCGCACGTAGATGTCGGAGAACAGCACCGCGTCCGGCCACCGGAGGTAGGCGGTCTCCTGCACGGGATCGAGCTGGAAGAGGATCGTGAGCGTCACCTGGAGGAGGAACACGGGCGCCGCCCAGTTGAGGGCGCGGCCGACGACACGCCAGGCGCCGTCGCCGAGCCCGCGGACGGCCAGGTACGGAGTGAGGAAGGAGACGACGGAGACCACGTCGCGCAGCGCGGCCGCGCGTGCTCCGGAGTAGGTGAGCGCGAAGAGGGTGCCGGCGATCACGAGGAGGACCACGACCACGAATCGGTCGATCCGCCCGCCGCGCAGCCGAGCCACGGAGTACGGGAGGAAGAGCAGGCTCCAGGCGACCGGAGCGGTGACGGGGCCCAGGGTGTAGAGCTGCACGACGCTCAGCGCCAGGAGCACCGCGAGGAAGACGAGGACGATCCGCTCGTGCCGCCGCTGAGCGGGACCCGCCGGCGCGCGCGACGGCCGCCCGCGGGTCTCCGGAGCGTCGGTGACGCGGGTCGCGGCGATGACGGAGGGACGAGAGGCGGTCGGGCGGCGGAGGAGGGCGTCGTCGGCGTGGCGGCCCATGTCAGAGCCGTTCCGCGGAGGTGCCGGTGGCGGCCTCCGTCTGGCGGAGCGGAGGAGCGGCGCGCCGATTCCGGGACGACGGGCCGACCTCTCGCGGCGGGAGGGTCGTCCGCGGGCGCCGGTCCGGGGCGGGAGGCGGATCGAGCAGCACGGGAGAGGCGGTGGCGTCGGCGGACGCGGGCGGGAGAGGGGATGCAGGTGGCATGTCGCGCCGACACTAATCGCGCGGCACGAGCCTCGACGGGCTTGGCGCGGAACGTCGATCCGTGTGCGCGCGGCGGTCCCGCCTCAGTCGCGGGGGTGTGCCAGCAGCTCGTCCGCGCGGCGGGCGATGCCCGGCCAGCCGAAGTCCGCCGCTCGGCGCCGCGACGCCGCAGCGACCTCCGCGCGTCGCCGGGGATCGCGCAGCGAGGCGATGAGGGCGGGGAGCTCCGCGAGGACGGCGTCCGCGACCTCCTCCTCCGTGCCCGGCGGGACGAGGACGGATCCGTCGACCACTCCGTCGGAGGTGCGCAGGATCTCGGGGAGGCCTCCGCGCTCGACCGTCACGACGGGGATCCCCCGCGAGAGCGCCTCCACCACCACCATCCCGAACGGCTCGTTCCAGCGGCAGGGGTAGAGCAGGAGCGCCGAGGAGCCGAACAGCTCCAGCAGGTCCTCGTGCCGGAGGAACGGGAGCCGGCGCACGGCGCCGGGCAGGGTGGCGACCGCCTCGTCGAGCGCTCGGACGTACGGGCTGGGCGTCGCATCGTCCCCGAGGCCCGATGCGCCGGCGATGACCAGTCGCAGATCGGCGCCGTGCTCGGTCCGCATCCGCCTCACGATCTCGACGGCCTCGCGGGCTCCCTTCTCGGCCACCAGTCGCCCGGCGAAGACCGCCTCCGCAGTCCCGCCGAGCGGCGCCGGCGGGACCTCGGGCGGAGGGACGACCCCGTTGTACAGGACGGCTGTGGTGATCAGGCCGTACCGGTCGACCGCTCGGGCGCGCAGGAACTCGCTGCAGAAGATCCACTCGTCGACCGCGTCGAGGTAGCGCCGGGCCGCGGCGGGATCGGGCGGCAGGTGATCGAGCAGGTCGTTGTGCAGGTGTGCGACGATCCGGCCCCGGTAGCCCAGGCGGCGCAGGCGCACGGCGTAGCGGGGGCGGTTGTGGATCCAGACCGTCGGGACACGGCGCAGCGACGGAGCGAGCACCAGCAGCCAGAAGCGGCCACCGAAGGACAGCCGACGCAGCTCGGCGCCCGGGTCGCTGTCGCGCCGACGCGCCAGGAGGAGTGCCGCGCGCCGCTGGACCGCGTAGATCCGCCGGTACAGACGATGGGGCCTGACGTCCACGCCCGGTGACGCCGACGACCACGGCGCGTGCACGGCGATCCGGAGCGAGGAGCGGGACACCGTCTCGCGGACCCAGGTCGCCACGGCTCCCCCGCTGCCGTCGAAGCGCTCCTCGGCGGCCAGCACCACGGCGACCTCGACCGGGGCGGCGGAGCCGAGCCGGAGCCGGGCGGGCAGTCGCGACAGGACGAGCGATCGCGCCTCGGCGATGTCGCGCCCCGGCGCCAGGAGGGCGGTCGCTCCCAGCACAAGGCCCGCGAGCGCCAGCTCCACCGGGAGCAGCCGCAGGGGCGCGCCCTCGGGGAGCAGGCGGAGCAGGAGCAGCACGATCGCCATCGGTGCGGCGAGCAGCGGCCCCGCGGCGCACGCGCGCAGGAACGCGCCGAGGCGCACTCCGAGCACCACCCGCAGCACGGCGCAGGTGACGGCGAAGCCGAGAGCGCTCGAGAGCAGCAGCCCGCCGATCAAGCCGTCGAGTCCGAACAGCACTCCCCCGCCGACGATCATCGGGACCGTGATCGCGGTCTTCACGATGTTCACGACCAGCCCGAACCGCACCCGGTCCATCGCCATCAGGATGAAGCCGACCGGATTGCCGATCGCCCGCACCGCGCCCACCACCGTCAGTGCGCTCGTCATGCCCGCGATCCAGCCCCAGCCGGGTCCGTAGAACAGCCGCACGATCTCCTCGGAGCGCAGCGCCACCAGCATCAGCGGCGGGATGCTCGCCATGCTGAGCACCGCGGTGACGCGGAGGTGGTTCCGCGCGACGCGCTCACGGTCGTGCTGGATCGAGGAGAACACCGGGAACATCACCCGCGTCACGATCGGGTTGACCCTCGCGGGGAGGTTCACGGCGAGGTTGTATCCCAGGGTGTACCCGCCCAGCTGGGCCGGTCCGAGCAGGCGGCCGATCGCGAGCGAGCCGGCGTTCGAGCCCAGGTAGTTGACGATGCCGTCGAGGGTCTGGAAGACGCCGAAGGAGAGGAAGCGGGCGGTCTCGCGGATCCGGAACCGGAACCGCAGCCGGAACCAGCGGCGGGCCTGCACGAGGGCGAGCACGGAGCGCAGAGCCGCGGTCGCGACGAGCCCCCACGCATAGGAGAGCGCCCCCGCGCCCGAGACCGCGAGGCAGACCGTCACGGCGAAGCCGCCGACGAGAGCGATCGTCTCGGACACGGCGACCGCTCGGAACCGGATCCCCTTCTCGAGCACCGCTCTCGGCACCTGCCCGGCTGCGCTGCCCACGAACACGAGCGAGGCGACGGTGAGGACCGGCGCCGCGGCGGCGGACCCGAGCAGGGAGGCGATCGGTGCGGCGCCCAGGAGGACGGCGACGGTGACCAGGAGCCCGACGGAGAGGTTGAGCCAGAAGACCGACGAGAGCTCGAAGCTGGTCGCCCTCCGGCGCTGGATGATCGCCTGGGCGACCCCCATTCCGAGGAAGATGTCGACGAACGCGTTGAGCAGGGCGACGATCGCGATGATCCCCATCTCGGAGGGGTCCAGCAGTCTCGCCAGGAGCGCGAACTGCCCGAGCTGCACGACGAGCGCGACGGCGAACGAGACCGCCGTCCAGGCGGTCGCGTCGACGGTGCTCCGGCGCAGGCTCACCTCTCCCGCCCGGCGGAGGCCGGACGGAGGCCCGGTCGCGGATCATCGGCGCGGTGCTCGGCGCGGCTCATCCGCGATCTCCGTCCGTCGTCGTCGGCATCGATCGGCCGGCCGCCCGGTCGTAGAGGTCCTCGAGGTCGCGGATCCGCTCGGCGTGGTCGAACGAGGCGAGCACGCGCTCCCGCCCCTCCGCGCCCATCCGCTCCGCGCGGTCCGGGTCCCGGAGCAGGGCGGCGAGCGCCCCGGTCAGGCCGGGCACGTCCCCCTCCGGGACGAGCAGCCCGGTGACGCCGTCCTGGACCGCCTCCGGGACGCCGCCGTGGCGGTACGAGACGACAGGGACGCCTGCGAGCGCGGCCTCGAGGAAGACCATGCCGAAGCCCTCGGAGTCGCCTGTCGCCGCGGTCCGCGACGGTGCGCAGAAGACCGCGGCGCCGGCGAGGATGCGGGCGACCTCGGCGGGGGGCAGGGAGCCGGTGAAGGTCACCTGCAGGCCCAGCCGCGCCGCCTGCTCGACGAGCGCCCCCCGCAGGTGGCCGTCGCCGACGACGGTCAGGGGGACGTCGCGGATTGGTCCGGGGAGGGCGGCGACCGCCTCGAGCAGATCCGGGACGCCCTTCTTGTCGGTGAGGCGTCCGACGAAGACGATTCCCGCGCGCTCCGCAGCCGGTGCGGCCTCGGGGCGGGAGGTCGGGACGCCGATGTAGCCCACTCCGGTGCGCCGCGGGTCCGCCCCCAGGCGCAGGAGCCCGTCGGTGATGAAGCGGGACACGCCGATCACCGCGTGCGCGGTACGGAAGACGGTGCGGGCCTCGAGGGCGCGGTGAGCTCGGGCGAGGGGTCGGAGCAGGCGCGGAGCTCCGGTCGCGAGCGGCCAGCTGGTCACGTCGTAGCCGTGCCCCGTCACGACGAGCGGGAGGCGCCTCCTCCGTGCGTACCGGGCGATGGAGACGGCGTCGATGAGGAAGTGCGCATGGATGAGGGCGGGCCGGTGCTCATCGACGATCGCGTCGAGCCGTCGTGACACTCCGAGCCACCGCAGGAGGAGGGACCGCCGCCCGCGAGGGGTGATCGGATCGTGCAGGACGATGTCCGTGCGGTCGTGGAGGACGCCCGAGCCGGTGCGCTCGAGGCCCACTCCGAGGGCGCGCCAGCGCTCGAGTCCGTGCATCTGATTGCGGACGAACGTCTCGGAGTCCTGCAGCCACGCGCGCTTCCAGACCAGGACCAGCGGCCTCTCGCCGGCGACGCCGCCCGCGTGCTCAGCGGACGGCACGGCGCACCCGGTAGCGGAGGGCCGCGACCACGCTCGGCAGCACCCGCACGGCGTCGCCCAGATAGCGCCGCCAGAGCCTGCCGGGCTCCCGGCTGAGCCGGTGCGCCCACTCGAGGCCGAGGCGCTGCACCACGAGCGGCGCCCGCGGGATCTCGCCGGCGAGGAAGTCCACGGCGGCGCCGACGCCGAGGCACACCGCTCCCGTGCCGCCGACGGCGAGCAGGCGCTCGCGGACCTCCTCCTGCTTGGGGGAGCCGAGGCAGAGCGCGACGATGCGGACGTCGGCCGTGCGCAGGGTCGAGGAGAGGCGGGCGAGGTAGGCGTCGTCCGCGAGCTCGGCCGGCTCCGGCGAGACGACGACCGGAATCTGGAGCCCGGCGAAGCGCTGCTGCAGCTCGGCGGCTGCGCGATCGCCGACTCCGGGGCGTCCGCCGATGAGAGCGACCGGCGCACCCTCGAGCGCCGCGCGGCGGCAGACCTCGGTGAAGAGGTCGATGCCCGTCACGCGGCTCGCCGTGCGGTGGCCGTACGAGCGGGCCAGCCAGACCAGAGGCGCCCCGTCGAGCACCACGAGGGACGCCCGGCCGTAGTACCGCCGGAACTCGCCGGAGTGCTTCCAGCGCACGAAGTGGTCGGTGTTCGGCGTGACGACCAGCTCGTCGCGGCCGCTCCGGGACAGCTCGAGCACGGCCTCCGCCGCCTCGTCGAGCGTGGTGATGCTGGCCGGCATCCGCTCGATGCGGCCGGTGATGTAGGAGGTCATGCCGGTGCTCCTCGGGGGTCGGTGCGGGAGGGAGGGAACGGAGCTGGTGTGCGGAAGGGGCCGGTCGCGGCCGCCTGCACGGGGACGGTCACGTCGTCCACCGGGTGCTCCTCCGATCGGAGAGCCGGCGGCGGGTGTCGTGCACGGCGTAGAGGATCCGGCTGAGCGCCGTGAAGGCGGCGGGGACGTGCTTGAGCACCAGCCCCAGGACGAGCAGCCGCGGCGACCGCGCGGAGCGGAGCACGCGGACGTCGCGCAGCGCCTCGGACCCGAGCCGGACGCCGGTCTCGACGAGCGCCGCGTCGGAGTTCTGGCGGATCGGGGTGAGCGCGACGGGGACGGCGTAGAACCAGGTCGTGAACCAGTCCGACAGCGGGCGCGGCACCTCCTCGAACGTACGGGCGAGCGCCGCGCGCATCTCCTCGGCGCAGACCAGGAGGTTCCGGAGGTCCGGGTCGCGCCGACGGGTGATCGAGGACGCCGTGTGGACGTAGGAGTAGAGGACCTCCGGCACGAAGAGCACCCGTTCCGACGCCTGGACCGCCCGCAGCACGCCGACGAAGTCGGACTGGGAGCTCAAGCGCGGGAAGAGCTCCTCCTGCAGGACGGCGCGGCGGAAGAGCTTGTTCCAGAGGAAGCCGTGCAGGCGCCCGGACGCCATCCGCTCGAGAGCGAGTTCGGACGAGACCAGTTCGCGCCGGTCGAGGCCGTCGATCACACGTCCGGAGGTCGACTGCCGGGTGCGGTAGAGCGCCCGGCAGACGACGACGTCGGCCGCCGTCCGCTCGGCCTCGGCGGTGAGGGTCCGGAGGATCTCCGTGTCCCACTCGTCGTCGACGTCCACGAACCAGACGAACTCGGAGTCGATGCCGTCGAGGGCGCGGTTCCGGGCGGCAGCGACGCCGCCGTTCTGCTCGAGGAGCAGGACCCGGGCGTCCTCGCGTCCCTCGGCCCACTTCTCGAGCACCTCCGCCGTGCCGTCCGAGGACGCGTCGTCGACGAGGACGACCCGCGTCCCCGGTCCGAGAGTGAGTGCGAGCCGCGCGAGGAAGCCGTCGAGCCGGGCGATCGCGTTATAGCAGGGAGCCACGACGGTCACCGAGTGCACGCCCCCGCTCACCGTCGGCCCCCGAGCTCGCGGTAGGCGGCGACGACGGGTCCGAAGACGGCGTCGGGCGAGGCGGCCTCGTCCACCCACGCCTTCGCGCGGTCGGCCTGCATCAGGAGCCCCTCGGGTCGCTCCAGAGCGGCGGCGAGGAGCTCGGCGATCCGCTCCCCGTCGGCGTCGGCGGGGAGCAGGAGGCCCCGACCGTCGGCGAGCAGCTCACCCACACCGCCGACGTCGGTCGCCACGACCGGGCGACGGCGGGCCATCGCCTCCAGCATCACGAGCGGAGTCCCCTCCCACCGCGAGGTCGACAGGAGGAGATACGCCGCGTCCAGCGCTCCGGTCACGTCCGCCGACGGACCGGCGAAGTCGACCACTCCGGCTCCCCGGGCGCGCTCGCGCAGCACCGGCAGCATCGGACCGTCGCCGAGCCAGGTGCCGGTGACGGGCCGGACCCGGGCGAGGGCCTCGACGGCCGCGAGGAAGCGGACCGGGTCCTTCTGCTCCGCGAGCCGCCCGATGCCGAGGACGCGGACGACCGGCTCGGCGAGTTCCGGCGCGCTCGCGGGCTCCGCGGTGACGTTCGCCGGGGCGTTGCCGGTGACCACGACGCGATCCTGCGGGCGGCCGTAGCCCTCGACGACCATCCGCCCCACGGAGGCGGAGACGGCGAACACCCGCCGGGAGCGGAAGGAGAGCGCTCGCCTGTCGATCCCGGGCAGCTCGGTGTGCGCGTGCTCGACCACGGGGACACCGAGCGCGGCGCCGATGAGGAGGGCCAGCAGAGCCTCGCGGCGCTGGTGGGCGTGCAGGATGTGCGGGCGGAACCGGCGGACGGCGAGAGCGAGGCCGCGGAGATCGGCCGCGAAGCCCTGTCTCGGTCTCGGCACCACGAAGACGGGCGACTCCTGCGCGGCGCGGTCGCTGAGCGGCCCGGGACGCCCCCAGTAGGCGGTCTCGCAGCCGTGCTCGCGGCTCCACGCGCCCAGGGAGAGGGCCACACGCTGCGCTCCGCCGTCCTCGAAGGAGTCGAGGACGTGCAGGATCCGCAGGGATCGGGAACGGGCGGCCCTCATGAGAGCGCCCCGTCGGGAACCGCGCCCGGGAAGCGGACGTCGAGTTCGGCCAGGACGGCGTCGACGTCGCGGCCCATCGTCCCGCGGTCGACATCGTAGTGATCGGCGAGGAGGTCGACGACCTCGTCCCGGGGTCGGCGCTGCCGGATCACGGCCTCGAAGACCGAGGCGGCGCTCAGCGAGAGCACGATCGGGGGCACCGACGGGCGGGACAGGTCGAGCACGTAGACCTGACCGTCCGTGCGCTCGACGGCGAAGCGCTGGGCCGGCGGCGCGCTGCCCCCCTGCGCCTCCGCGGAGGCCTCCACCGGATGCACGGCGCTCGCCGCGGGGTCGGACGAGGCCGGGAGGTCGCTCGCCGGCGCCGTGGCCTCCGCGATCGCCTCGAACGAGGACGCCGGGCCCTGCTCCTCGCTGCGGCCGCTCAGCGCCACCCGGGCGAAACCGGTGAGGGCGGAGGGGAGGCCTCGGAGCGCCCGCAGGGTCCGCTCCCCCCGGAGCCGGAGCCGACGCCGGACCGTCGTCGCCTCAGGATGGCTCGCCTCGAGATCCGCGCGGGTGGGGAAGGCGGCTCTCACCAGCAGGCCTCCCTTCAGGTGCCAGGGAGCGGACGCCACGGCGTGCAGCCAGTTGAAGGTGTGCCGGTCGGAGCTGCGGCGCACGTCCCAGAGAATTTGGGCCTGCCGGTAGCGCTCCTCGGGCGCGGCGGGGACTCCCCAAGAGGTGAGGAGCTCCGTCATCGGCGTCTGCGCGCCGAGCTCGACGGCCGCGTCGCGGATCGCCTCACGCTCCTCGCTCGGAAGGCCGGCGGCGTGCGCCTTCAGAACCGCCAGCGCCGTGGTCGCCGAGGCGGAGCGCGCGCTGCGCAGCTGGTGCAGGGCGTGCAGCACGAGGTGGTGCGCGCGCCCGGGGATCCGCAGGGTCTCGTCGCTCAGCGGCAGATCCTCGGCGGCCGCCCAGAGGCGGTCGAAGACGATCCGCTCCTCCTCGAAGGCACCCGGGAAGGAGCGGTGGACGTCGACGTCACACGGCCACGAGGGGTGGACGAGCGTGATCGAGTGGTCGACGAAGAGCGTCCAGCTGAGAGCCTCGGCGCGGCGGCGCCAGCCCATCGAGGCGAGCAGCCCGAGAGCCTCGTCGAAGCGCTCGGGGTCGACCCAGAGGTCGACGTCGGCCGACGTCATCGGCGCGCGGATCCCCTGGCGGTGCAGACCCTCGCCCTTCACCACGAGGCTGCGGACGCCGTGCGTCCGCAGGCTGTACTGCACCAGCACGGCGGCCAGGCGCAGGGCGACGGCGTTCGGCAGCATCGCGTCGGCGGAGGCGCCGACAGCCGGGACCGGTTCAGGCGACACGGACGCGTCCCTCCGCGAGGGCGAGGATCTCCTCGGCCGCGACGGACCACGGGCGCTCCCGCGCGAGCTCGGCGGCCCCCCGGGAGAGAGCCGTCCACTCGCGTCGGAGCCGGTGGAGGGCGTCCTCGTACTCCTCGCGCGTCGCGTCGTCGGAGAGGACCACGCCCGCCCCCGCCGCGCAGAGATCGGCCAGGACGCTCGACTCGATAGAGAGGACCGGCAGCCCGCTCGCCAGCGCGTCGAGTCCGGCGGCCGCGCCGGTCGTCGACGGCGTCAGGTGGGCGTACACGTGGGAGTGGCGGAGCACCTCGACGACGCCGTCGCGGTCCTGCTCGCCGACGGAGCGCAGCCCCGACGCGAGGTCGTCGGCGATGCCGCCGCCGTCGTCGATCACGGTGACGTACTCGGTGCCGTCCAGGCGGGCGAGGAGATCGAGCCGCTCGGCGCCCCGGTCGAGACAGGAGGCTCCCACGGCGGCGAAGCGGAGGGGCCCGTCGGGGGCGGACGGCGTCGGGAACGACGCGTCCGGCAGGCCCAGGGGCACGACCGTTCCCGCGAGGGCTGACGCGAGCCGCTCCGTCGGGGTGACGACGACAGCACCGCGGCGCTCCTCTTCGAACCGGAGGCGCGGGAGTGCCGGGAGGTCGTCGGCCAGGAGGACGGTCATCGGAGCGAGCCCGGCGAGCTCCACGGCCGTCCCCGGGAGAGCCACCACGAGGTCGGGCCGCTCCGGAGCGAGCAGTCGGCGGGCCCGGCGCGTGACGACGGCGAGCCCGACGGACCCGGCGCCCCTCCGGCGGGCGGGCTCGAGGAAGCGGGCGAGCACGCTGGGGCGGAGCTCCGCCCCGCTGAACCCCTCCGGGTCACCGGTCACCACGACCACGCGGTGCCCCTGGCGGCGCCAGGCGCGCTCGAGCGGAGCCGCGTGCCAGGCGTCGAGGGCGGCGATCCCGATGGTCAGCACGGGCGGACTCCCCCCGTCAGGGGGGATCGGCGGCAGGGACCGGGAGACGGGAGGAGCGCGGAATCCCGCTGGTCGATGACCTCGTGCACAGGGCGGTACCTCTCTCCGTCGCGGCAGGCGGAGCCGCGGACGTCGGAGAAGTTATCCCCGTGCCCGGCGGCCTCCGAGTGGGAGGCGCGATACGGAGGCGGGGGCGGCGTGCGCGCCGCTCACGGAGTCGGATCGCGTCGGTAGCGGTCGCTCGACCGTCAGTCCCCGCCACGGGTTCCGCGCCCGCCGCACCGGCATGCGGAGGCACCGAGGCGCCGCCGATAGAGTCGGCTCCGTGACCCTCTCCCCGCAGATCTTCACGCTCCCCTCGGCTGTGCAGCGGACCCCCGCCGCCGCTCCTCACCCGGGGCTGCTCCGATGAGGGGCATCGTCCTCGCGGGTGGTTCGGGGTCGCGGTTGTGGCCGATCACCAAGGGCATCTCAAAGCAGCTGATGCCGATCTACGACAAGCCGATGATCTACTACCCGTTGTCGACGCTGATGATGGCCGGGATCGACGAGGTCCTCGTGATCACGACCCCCGAGTACAACGACCAGTTCCGCGCCCTGCTGGGCGACGGGTCGAGCCTGGGCATGCGGATCGAGTACGCCGTGCAGCCCTCCCCCGACGGGCTCGCGCAGGCGTTCCTGATCGGCGAGGAGTTCATCGGCGACGAGTCGGTCGCCCTGGTCCTGGGCGACAACATCTTCCACGGCACCGCCCTGGGCACCGCCCTCGCGGCGAACACCACGATCGAGGGCGCCGTCATCTTCGCCTACCAGGTCGCCGACCCGCGCGCCTACGGGGTCGTCGAGTTCGACGAGCACTTCCGAGCCGTCTCCATCGAGGAGAAGCCCGAGCAGCCGCGCAGCAACTACGCCGTGCCCGGCCTCTACTTCTACGACAACGACGTCGTGGCGATCGCGAAGACGATCACGCCCTCGGCCCGCGGCGAGCTCGAGATCTCGACGATCAACGAGCGCTACCTCGAGGCGGGGCGGCTGAACGTCCAGGTCCTCGACCGGGGAACGGCCTGGCTCGACACCGGGACCTTCGATTCCATGATCGAGGCGACGGAGTTCGTGCGCGTGATCGAGCAGAGGCAGGGGTTCAAGATCGGCTGCATCGAGGAGATCGCCTGGCGCAACTCCTGGATCGACGACGCCCGCCTCGCCGAGCTCGCCGCACCGCTGGTCAAGAGCGGCTACGGCGCCTACCTCCACCGCCTGCTCAGCCTCGAAGGCGTGAACGCGGGCCGCTGAGCCCGGCCTCCCCCGACCTTCCCGACCTCCAGGAGAACCCGTGCGGATCCTCGTCACCGGCGGTGCCGGCTTCATCGGCAGCAACTTCGTCCACCTCACCCTGCGCGAGCGTCCCGACGCGCGGATCACCGTGCTCGACAAGCTCACCTACGCGGGCAGCCGCGACTCCCTCGCCCCCGTCGCCGACCGAGTGCGGCTGGTCGAGGGCGACGTCGCCGACGCCGAGCTGGTGGACCGGCTGGTCGCCGACGCGGATCTGGTGGTCCATTTCGCCGCGGAGTCGCACAACGACAACTCCCTGCACGACCCGACGCCCTTCCTCGCGACGAACGTCATCGGCACCTTCGCGCTCCTGCAGGCGGTGCGCGCGCACGACGTGCGGTACCACCACATCTCGACGGACGAGGTGTACGGCGACCTCGAGCTCGAGGACCCCGCGCGCTTCACCGAGCACACCCCCTACAACCCCTCCAGCCCCTACTCCTCGACCAAGGCAGCCAGCGACCTCCTCGTGCGCGCCTGGGTGCGCTCCTTCGGCGTGCGCGCCACGATCTCCAACTGCTCCAACAACTACGGCCCCTACCAGCACGTCGAGAAGTTCATCCCCCGCCAGATCACCAACGCCATCGACGGCATCCGCCCCAAGCTCTACGGCACCGGCGCCAACGTCCGCGACTGGATCCACGTCGACGACCACAACACCGGCGTCTGGGCCATCATCGACCGCGGCGAGATCGGCGAGACCTACCTCATCGGCGCCGACGGCGAGAAGAGCAACCTCGACGTCGTCACCCGCATCCTCACCGCCTTCGGACAACCCGAGGACGCCTTCGACCACGTCACCGACCGCGCCGGACACGACCTCCGCTACGCCATCGACTCCACCCGCCTGCGCACCGAACTCGACTGGCGCCCCCGCTACACCGACTTCGACGCCGGACTCGCCGCCACCATCGACTGGTACCGCGCCAACGAGGACTGGTGGCGCCCCGCGAAGGCCGCCACCGAGGAGAAGTACTCCGCTCAGGCCTGAGGCGGCCCGCCGGCGGGGATCAGTGCGGACCGACTCCGCTCGACACCCGGCCGGAGGGCCGCGGAGAGTCGCACGGGCCGTGCGTCCGCTTCGCGCAGGACCGGCCGGACAGGACGATGCGGAGCAGCTGCAGCGGCTCGAGGAGGTAGCGGGCCGCGAGCCGGCGCGGGTCGCGCGCCAGGCGGAACAGCCACTCCACGCCCAGGGCGCCCATCCACCGCGGGGCGAGCGCCTGCGTGCCGGCGATGTAGTCGAGGCAGCCCCCCCACGTTCGCGAACGCCGCCCGCGGGGCGAGGTCCCGGTTCTCCAGGATCCAGCGCTCCTGGCGGGGCATGCCCATCCCGACCAGGACGAGATCGGCACGGGCGAGCGACTCGGCGAGCGGCCGCTCCTCGCCGATGCCGTGCCACTGCTGGTCGAATCCGTCGTACGCGAGCCAGGTCATCCGGGACGTGCGGGCGGCGACCGCCTCCGCCGCTTTGGCCGAGGACTCCGGCGTGCCGCCCACGGCGACCACCACCAGAGGCTCGTCGTTCTCGATCAGCGGGAACAGCCAGTCGGTGCCGTGTAGAAGGCTTCGCCGACGTCCGTCCAGGAGCCCGCGCCGCCCGCGGTGAGAGAGAGGCTCTGATCGCTGGGCCAGCCGACCTCCCCGACCGAGCAGTGCACCCCGTAACGCCGGCACCACTGCCCGAAGGTCGTCACCGCCGCCACGAAGACCTGCTCGTCGGTGCCGCCCTGCTTGTCCGAGCGCAGGGTCGTGCCCGTGCCGCCGGGGTAGAAGTGCTGCGAGTACACGATCCGGTCCAGCGGGTCCTGGATCCACGGCCCCTCGGGTGCGATCGCGGCGACCGTGCCCGTCGTCGCCTCCCGCATCCCCTCGACCCAGATCGTGTGCCGATCGCCGGTTCCCCGGACGGCCGACACCACGGCCTGCGTGTAGGCCTTGTATGTCTCGACGGGGACCAGCGCCCGCTTCACCTCGTTGAAGAGGTCGTAGGCGGCGATGCGTCCGTCGTCCTGGAACTCCGCCGCGAGCAGGGTCCAGACCCTCTGCGCCTGGGATACCGAGAGCCCGGATCCGAACCAGACGGTCCCCTCGGGCAGATCGCCCTGGCTCGCCGGATAGGTGCCGTTGTTGTGCAGGTCGAGCACCACCCGCATGCCGGCGGCGCCGATGGCGGCGATCTCGGTCCGGAGCAGCGCGACCGCCGCCGGATCGAGCCCCTTCGCCGGAGCGTCGTCGGTGCTCTCCCCGTCGGCCTGCGGCTGCAGGAGCGACCAGGGCACCGCGAGCCGGACCAGGGTGAGCCCGCGGTCCGCCAGGAACTCGTAGCTCTCGGCCGGATTCCCGGCGGTGCAGTCGACTCCGACGTCGACGCGCGACTGCAGATCGAACACGTTGACGCCGCGGAAGTAGGACCGGCCGCCCAGGTAGTCGTCGACCGAGCCGATGGCAGGCGCGGGCGACGCGGAAACGGACGACGGCGCGCAGGCCACGGGAGCAGTTCCGTCGCTCCGCTCGAGGAGCCGCACGGCGACCACGACGAGGGCCGCGACCACCACGACGGCCAGGACGATCAGCAGCGGGCGGCGGAGCCCATGGCGCGGCCGATCGCGTGCGGCGGCGATGCGAGCCTCCCGAGCCTGCCTGCCCGGTGCGGCCACCGGATCGCCGCTGAGGCCAGCAGAGCTCCGCGACGCCTCAGCGCACCGCCACCGTCGCGCGGTCGCGGCCGGTGAGGTCGCGCTGCGTGGTCGCTCCGCGCCAGCCGTCGGCGGTGAGCAGGGCGCGGATCTCGGCGCCTTGCAGCTCGCCGTGCTCCATCACCAGCACTCCCCCGGAGCGGAGCAGCCGGAGGGCGGTCGCCGAGAGCGAGCGGACGACGTCCAGGCCGTCCTCGCCTCCGTAGAGCGCCGAGGGCGGGTCGAACAGGCGCACCTCCGGGTCCCGCGGGACGGCGGCGGCCGGGATGTAGGGCGGGTTGGAGACGACGACGGAGACGGTGCCGTCCAGCTCGGGAAGTGCCCGGGCGAGGTCGTCGAAGACGATGCGGGCGTTCTCGAGCCCGAGCCGCTCGCGGTTGCCGCGGGCCCAGATGAACGCCTCGGGAGCGTTCTCCACGCCGATCACGCGCGCGTGCGGCACCTCGTGCGCAAGCGCGAGCGCCAGGGCTCCGCTGCCCGTGCCGAGGTCGACGGCGATCGGCTCCGGATCGACGACCGCTCGGAGCGCGTCGATCGCGATCTGCGCGACGCCCTCGGTCTCGGGTCGCGGCACGAACACGCCGGGTCCGACCGCGAGCTCGAGCGAGCGGAACGGTGCGATCCCGGTGATGTGCTGCAGGGGCTCGCGAGCCGACCGGCGCTCGATCGCGCTCGCGAACGCCGCGGCGTGCTCCTCGTCGACGGTCAGCCCCGTGATGAGGCGCGCCTGCAGCCGGCCGCGGCCGAGCCCGAGCAGATGCCCGAGAAGCAGCTCCGCATCGACGTCCGGCGTGGGGACGCGGGCGGCGGCGAGGCGGGCGACCGCGTCCGCGAGGAGGGTGCGCGCGTCGACGCCGGTGGTCACGAGGGTCACGCCTCCTCGGAGCCGATGTCGGCCAGGCGGGCCTCCTCGTCGGCCTGGATGGCGCTCTCCACCACCGGGTCGAGCGCGCCGTTCATCACGCCGTCGAGGTTGTACGCCTTGTAGCCGGTGCGGTGGTCGGCGATGCGGTTCTCGGGGAAGTTGTAGGTCCGGATGCGCTCGGAGCGGTCCATCGTGCGGATCTGCGTCTTGCGCGCGTCCGAGGCCGCCGCGGCGATCTCCTCCTGCTGGCGGGCCAGGATGCGGGCGCGCAGCACGCGCATGCCCGCTTCGCGGTTCTGCAGCTGGCTCTTCTCGTTCTGCATCGACACGACGATGCCGGTCGGGAGGTGGGTGATCCGCACGGCGGAGTCGGTCGTGTTGACGGACTGCCCGCCGGGACCGGAGGAGCGGTAGACGTCGATCTTCAGGTCGTTCTGGTTGATCGCGACCTCCTCGGGCGCGTCCACCTCGGGGAACACGAGCACGCCCGTGGTCGAGGTGTGGATCCGCCCCTGCGACTCGGTCACGGGGACGCGCTGCACCCGGTGCACGCCGCCCTCGTACTTGAGGTGCGCCCACACGCCCTGCGAGGGATCGGTGGCGTTGCTCTTGATCGCGACCTGCACGTTCTTGTAGCCGCCGAGGTCGGACTCGTCGCGGTCGAGGATCTCCGTCTTCCAGCCCTTCGCCTCGGCGTAGTGCAGGTACATCCGGAGGAGGTCGGCCGCGAACAGCGCGCTCTCGGCTCCGCCCTCGCCGCCCTTGATCTCCATGATGACGTCGCGGCCGTCGTCGGGGTCGCGCGGGATGAGCAGGCGCCGCAGCTTCTCCTGCGCCACCCGCAGCGACTCCTCCAGCTCGGGGACCTCCTCCGCGAAGGCCTCGTCCTCGCGGGCGAGCTCGCGCGCGGCCTCGAGGTCCTCGCCGGCCTGGATCCAGGCGGAGTGGGCCGCCTTGATCTGGCTCAGCTCCGCGTAGCGCCGGTTGACCTTCTTGGCGCGGGCGGCATCGGCGTGGAGTGCCGGGTCGGAGAGCTGCGTCTGCAGGTCCTCGTGCTCGGCGAGGAGGACGCTGACGGATTCGAACATGGGGTCCTGGCTTCCGGAGGTGGTCGGGGTCGGGCTCATCGCCCGGGGACGCGAAAACGTCCGCGGCCGCCCCCGGTGACAGGGGCGACCGCGGACGTCGGGGCGCTAGTGGTGGCCGTTGCCGTGGCCGGCGGTGGCCGGGCCGACGGCCGACTTCGAGACCTGCATGAGGAACTCGACGTTGGACGAGGTCTCCTTCAGGCGCGACAGGATGATCTCGAGTGCCTGCTGCTGGTCGAGCCCGGCGAGGGCGCGGCGCAGCTTCCAGGTGATCTTGACCTCGTCGGCGCTGAGCAGCATCTCCTCGCGGCGCGTGCCGGAGGCGTTCACGTCGACAGCGGGGAAGATCCGCTTGTCGGCGAGGTGACGGGAGAGGCGGAGCTCCATGTTGCCGGTGCCCTTGAACTCCTCGAAGATCACCTCGTCCATCTTCGAGCCGGTCTCGATGAGCGCCGTCGCGAGGATGGTGAGCGAGCCGCCGTTCTCGATGTTGCGCGCCGCTCCGAAGAACTTCTTCGGCGGGTACAGCGCCGAGGCGTCCACGCCGCCCGAGAGCACGCGGCCCGAGGGAGGAGCGGTCACGTTGTAGGCGCGGCCGAGACGGGTGATGGAGTCGAGCAGCACGACCACGTCGTGGCCCAGCTCGACCAGGCGCTTCGCGCGCTCGATCGCGAGCTCGGCGACGGTCGTGTGGTCCTCGGCCGGGCGGTCGAAGGTGGAGGCGACGACCTCGCCGCGCACGGTGCGCTGCATGTCGGTGACCTCCTCCGGACGCTCGTCGACCAGGACGACCATCAGGTGGACCTCCGGGTTGTTCTGCACGATCGCATTGGCGATCTGCTGCAGGACGATGGTCTTGCCTGCCTTGGGCGGCGCGACGATCAGGCCGCGCTGTCCCTTGCCGATCGGGGCGACCAGGTCGATGATCCGCTGGGTCAGCTTGCCGGGCTCGGTCTCGAGGCGCAGGCGCTCGGTCGGGTAGAGCGGCGTGAGCTTCTGGAACTCGACGCGCGCAGCGGCCTCCTCGACGGTCTGGCCGTTGATCGAGTCGACGCGGACGATCGCGTTGTACTTCTGGCGGCCGCCGCCCTCGCCCTCGCGGGGCTGGCGGATGGCGCCGACGACCGCGTCGCCCTTGCGCAGGTTGTACTTCTTGACCTGGCCGAGGGAGACGTAGACGTCGCTGACGCCGGGCAGGTACCCGGTGGTGCGCACGAAGGCGTAGTTGTCGAGGACGTCGAGGATGCCGGCGACCGGGATGAGGACGTCGTCCTCGCCGATCTCGGGCTCGAAGTCGTCGCCGATCGCTCCGCCGCGGCGCTTGCGGTCGCGGTAGCGGCTGCGGCGGCCGTCCTCGCCCTCGGCCTGCTGGCCGTTCTGGGGCTGTCCGGAGCCGTTCTGCTGAGGAGCCTGCTGGCCCTCGGACTGCGCGGCGCGCGCGCCCTGACCGTTCTGCGGCTGGGACTGCGCGGCGGGGCTCTGCTGAGCGTCGTTCTGGCGGTCGTCCCCGCGGTTGCGGTTCCGGTTGCGGCGGTTGCGACCGCGGCCGGTGCCCTGCTGGTCGCCGTTCTGCTGCTGGTCGCCGCCCTGCTGCTCCTGCTGGTCGCCGGAGTCGGAGGAGTCGGCGTCGTTCTCGGCGGGCGCCTGCTCGGCCTGCTCGGAGGCGCCCCCGCGGCTGCGGCGGCGTCCGCGGCGCTCGCGCTGGCCGCCCTCGCGGGAGGAGTCGTCCGACTCCGGCCCGTTGGGCAGCTCGATGTCGATGACGGGCTTCGCGGCCTGGTCGGCGTCGCGGTCCTGCTCGATGACGGGGAGGTCGGGAATCAGCGACTCGACGCCGGTCCCGCCGGGGATGTTGAGGTGCTCGCCGGCGGCGACGGTGCCGCTGGAGGCGCGGCGCGAGCTGCGTCGGCGGGGCGCGCGCTCGGCGGGCTCGGCGACCGGCTCGGCCGCCGCGGGGAGCTCGAGCTCGACGGGGGCCGACTCGGCGGCCGTCGCGGAGGGCTCGTCGACGGTGGGCGCGGCCTGCTCGAGGACGTCGGCCGTGTCGGCCTCGGTGCTCTCGACGGGCGTCGGCAGCTCCGCCGGCGCATCGGGCTGAGGAGCGGACTGCTCGGCCACATCGGCCGGCTCGGCCTCGACGCCGGTGGCGTCGACGTCCGGGGCGACCGCTGCGTCGTCCGGAGCGACCGCGTCGGCGATCGCGGCGGGCGCATCCTCGGCGGAGGCGGCGCGCAGGTCCGAGATGGCCTGGACCAGCTCGCCCTTGCGGAGCTTGGAGGCGCCGCCGAGGCCGAGCCGCGTCGCGAGAGCCTGGAGCTCGGCGACGCGCAGACCGGAGAGGTCGGCGGTGAGGTCCACGGCCGAGCCGTGGGTGTTGACGTCTGTCACTGGAGAGGGTTCCTTCCCCCCGGGAACGAGTGCTCACCGGGAGAGCTCATCGACCGTGCGGTGCCATCGCGTGTTCTGATCCACGCGATGCTCTCGGCCGCCGGGACCGACTGCCGCAGAGAGCGAGGAGAGGGCCCGGAGACCAGGCGCCGGTCTGCAAGAGGAGCAGGGGCGCCCTTCACACGATGTGATGGCCGTGGTTGTCGGGACGATCCGTCGGACAGATTCCGCTCGTTACGCGGTTCCTCGGGATGCGGTCCCCACTGTAGCACCCTTGAAGTCGACGGCCAGCATGTGCGCGCGCCACGGCGTGGGGGCCTCCCGCTCCACCAGATCCGCGGCGGCGAGGCGCTGCGCGGGGTCGCTGCAGAGCACCAGGACGCTCGGTCCGGCACCCGAGACGACCGCCGCGTAGCCGTGCGAGCGCAGCAGCGCGATCAGCGCTGAGGTCTCGGGCATGGCGGCCGCGCGGTAGTTCTGGTGCAGCTTGTCCTCGGTCGCCGCGAACAGCAGCTCCGGGCTCTGGATGAGGGCGGCGATCAGGAGCGAGGAGCGCGAGACGTTGAACACCGCGTCCTCGTGCGGCACGCTCTGCGGCTGCAGCGAGCGTGCCAGCCGCGTCGACATGGTGTGCTCGGGCACGAAGACGACCGGGGACACGCCGCGGTGGACCATGAGCTTCTTGGAGCGCGGTCGCAGCGGCGAGTCGTCGGCGCCGGAGGCGTGCGGCTCGACCCAGGCGATGGTGAGGCCGCCGAACAGTGCGGGCGCCACGTTGTCGGGGTGCCCCTCCATCTCGGTGGCGATGCGGAGGAGGTCGTCCGAGTCGAGCTCGACGACGCCCTCGAGCAGGCCCTTCGCGGCCATGATGCCGGAGACGATCGCGGCGCCGGACGAGCCCATCCCGCGGCCGTGCGGGATGATGTTGCGCGCGATCACCTCGATGCCGGGCATCTCCTGCCGCTGGTCGGCGAACGTGTACGCGATGGCCTGCACGACGAGGTTCGTCTCGTCGGTCGCCACCTCGCCCTCGCCGACTCCGTGCACGGTGACCCGCGCACCCGTGGCCGCGACGGCCGTCACGTCGAGCTCGTCGTAGAACGAGAGCGCCAGGCCGAGCGTGTCGAAGCCGGGGCCCAGGTTCGCCGAGGTGGCGGGGACCTTGACGTGGACGGTGCGGCCGACGGGAACCGCCGAGGTCATGCGCCGGCCAGCCCCAGCACGTCGGCGATCGCGGCGGTGTCGACCGGGACGACGGTCGGCGTGATGTCCGCGCCGTCGGCCGTGCGGAGCGCCCACTGCGGGTCCTTGAGCCCGTGGCCGGTGACCGTCAGGACGACGGTCGCGTCCTTCGGGATCGCTCCGGCCTCGGCGCGCTCGAGGAGCCCCGCGACGCTGATCGCCGACGCCGGCTCGACGAAGACGCCGACCTCGCCCGCGAGGATGCGGTACGCCTCGAGGATCTTCTCGTCGCTGATCGCGCCGAAGTAGCCGTCGCTGACGGTGCGCGCGTTCAGGGCGAGCTCCCACGAGGCCGGGTTGCCGATCCGGATCGCGCTGGCGATCGTCTCGGGGTGGCGGACCGGGGCGCCGTGCACGATCGGAGCCGAGCCCTCGGCCTGGAAGCCGAACATGCGCGGGAGGCGGGTCGACTCGCCGCGCTCCAGCTCCTCCGAGTAGCCGCGGAAGTAGGCGGTGTAGTTGCCCGCGTTGCCGACCGGGACGATGTGGAAGTCCGGAGCATCGCCCAGCACCTCGACGACCTCGAAGGCCGCGGTCTTCTGGCCGGCGATGCGGTCCGGGTTCACCGAGTTGACCAGGTGGACCGGGTAATTCTTCGCGAGGTCGCGGGCGATGTCGAGGCAGTCGTCGAAGTTGCCCTGCACCTGCAGCAGCTGCGCGTTGTGCGCGATCGCCTGGCTGAGCTTGCCCAGGGCGATCTTGCCCTCCGGCACCAGGACGGCCGCGGTGATGCCGGCGTGCGTCGCGTAGGCGGCGGCCGACGCGGAGGTGTTGCCGGTCGAAGCGCAGATGACGGCCTTCGCGCCGTGCTCGACGGCCTTCGAGATCGCCATGGTCATGCCGCGGTCCTTGAAGGAGCCGGTCGGGTTCATGCCCTCGTACTTGACCCACACCTTCGCGCCCGTGCGCGCCGAGAGGGCCGCCGCGGGGATGAGCGGCGTGCCGCCCTCGCCGAGAGTGATGACCGGGGTCGCCTCGGTGACATCGAGGCGGTCCGCGTACTCGTGCAGGACTCCGCGCCACTGCTTGGCCATCTCAGGCTCCTTCAACTCGTAGAACGGACGTCACGGCGCCGACGAAACCATGGGAATGGAGGGCGGTGACGGTGGCCGCCAGATCGGATTCCGCCGCGGCGTGCGTGCCGATGACCAGGGTAGCGGTCGGCTCGCGCCGCTCCGCACCGCCCTGCTCCTCCAGCGGGTCGGCGCCGGGCGGGGTCTGCACCAGGGTCTCGACCGAGACGCCGTGGTCGGCGAAGACGCCCGCGATCTGCGCGAGCACGCCGGGGCGGTCGAGCACCTCGAGGGTGACCTGGTACCGGGTGGTGACGTGGCCGATCGGGAGGACCGCGAGCCCGGAGCTCGCGCTGGTCACCAGGCCGGGGCCGCCGACGACGTGGCGGCGGGCGGCCGACACGACGTCGCCGAGGACGGCGGAGGCCGTCTCGATCCCGCCGGCGCCGGCGCCGTAGAACATCAGGTCGCCGGCCGCCTCCGCCTCGACGAAGACCGCGTTGTTGGCCCCGTGCACGGCCGCGAGCGGGTGGGAGCGGTGCACGAGCGCGGGGTAGACCCGCGCGGACACGCCCTCCACGCCGGTCTTGGCGTCGGTCAGCCGCTCGCAGATCGCGAGCAGCTTGATCACGTAGCCGGAGTCGCGGGCCTGGTCGACCTGCGCCTTCGTGATGCCGGTGATGCCCTCGCGGTGCACCAGGGTGACCGGGACGTCGGTGTGGAACGCGAGGCGGGCGAGGATCGCCGCCTTCTGCGCCGCGTCGTAGCCCTCGATGTCGGCGGTCGGGTCGGACTCGGCGTAGCCGAGCTCGGTCGCGCGGGCGAGCGCGTCCTCGAGGCTCGCGTGCTCGGTGTCCATCCGGTCGAGGATGTAGTTGGTCGTGCCGTTGACGATGCCGAGGATGCGGTGGACCCGGTCGCCGGCGAGGCTGTCGCGCAGCGGCCGGATGATCGGGATCGCGCCGGCGACGGCCGCCTCGTAGTTGAGCTGGGCGCCCACCTGGTCGGCGGCCTCGAAGAGCTCGTTGCCGTGGGCGGCGAGCAGCGCCTTGTTGGCCGTGATCACGTCCGCGCCCGACGAGATCGCCGTGAGGATGTGGCTGCGGGCGGGCTCGAGCCCGCCGATCAGCTCGACCACGATGTCGGCGCCCAGGATCAGCGACTCGGCGTCGGTGGTCAGCAGGTGCTTCGGGATGTCGGCGGTGCGGGGCGCGTCCACGTCCCTGACGGCCACGCCCACGAGCTCCAGCGGCGCCCCCACGCGCTGGGCGAGCTCGTCGCCGTGGTCGAGCAGGAGGCGCGCCACCTGTGCACCGACGGACCCGGCGCCCAGCAGGGCGACGCGGAGGCTGCGGTACTCGATCATCGGGAGGTGGCCTTTCGTTCGATGCCGGCGTCGCGGCGGAGGAGGTCCTCCTCGGTCTCGCCGCGCACGAGGACGCGCGAGCGCCCGTCGCGGACGGCGACCACCGGGGGGCGCCCGAGGTAGTTGTAGTTGCTGGCGAGCGACCAGCAGTAGGCGCCGGTCGCGGCGACGGCGAGCAGGTCGCCCGGCCGCACGTCCGCGGGCAGGAAGTCGTCGTGGACGACGATGTCGCCCGACTCGCAGTGCTTCCCGGCCACCCGCACGAGGGCGGGCTCGGCCGAGGAGGAGCGGTCGGCGATCCGCGCCGTGTAGTCGGCGCCGTAGAGCGCCGGACGGGCGTTGTCGCTCATGCCGCCGTCGACGCTGACGTAGCGGCGGACCGCGGTCGAGCCCTCGGAGCCGACCGTCACGTCCTTCACGGTGCCCACCTCGTAGAGGGTGACGCCGGCGGGCCCGATCAGCGAGCGGCCGGGCTCGATCGCGATGTGCGGCACCGGGACGCCGCGGGCGGAGCACTGCTCGGCGACCGCGTCGGCGACGGCGGCCGCGATCTCGGCGATCGGGGTCGGGTCGTCGGCACTGGTGTACGCGATGCCGAAGCCGCCGCCGAGGTTGAGCTCCGGCACGGGGCCGTCCGCGAGCAGAGCCGCGTGGACGTCGAGCAGGCGCGACGCCGACTCCGCGAACCCGGCGGAGCCGAAGATCTGGGATCCGATGTGGCAGTGCAGCCCGAGGAACCGCAGGGAGGAGAAGGAGCGGATGCGGGCGACCGCGGCCGGGCAGTCGGCGAGTGCGAGGCCGAACTTCTGGTCCTCGTGCGCCGTGGCGAGGAACTCGTGGGTGTGCGCGTGCACTCCGCTGTTGACCCGGAGGCGCACCGCCTGCACGCGGCCGTGCCGCTCGGCCGCGGCTGCGACGCGCTCGATCTCGACGAGGCTGTCGAGCACGATCGTGCCCGCGCCAACCTCGACGGCCCGGTCGATCTCGCGGAGCGACTTGTTGTTGCCGTGGAGGCCGAAGCGCTCGGGCTCGATCCCGGCGGCGAGGGCCACCGCCATCTCGCCGCCGCTGGAGAGGTCGAGGTTCAGGCCCTCGTCGCGCATCCAGCGGGCGACCTCGGTCGAGAGGAACGCCTTGCCCGCGTAGTAGACGGTGACGCCGGTGCCGATGCGGCCGAGCTCGCGGGCGAAGACCTCGCGCATCTCGACGGCCCGGCGGCGGGCGTCGGCCTCGTCCACCACGTAGAGAGGAGTGCCGTGCTCGCGCACCAGCTCGGCGACGGGCACTCCGGCGATCCGGATCCCGCCGTCCTCGCCGCGCTCGGCGCTGTCCGGCCACACGCCGTCGGCCAGGGCGTTCGGGTCGGCGGGCGTGTGCAGCCACTCAGGCGCGAGCGGATGCCGGGGGGCGCGGGCGCGGGCGTCGACGGTGTCCACGGGTGAGACCTCACAGGAGAGAGTGGGAGCGTCACTGCGGGGCGAGCGGGTCCGGATTGACCCCTGAAGCCAGCGATGTCAGTGTTCGGCCCGCGGAAGACGCCGGCACAGGGCTCCGATCCTACCGGTCCGAGGCGGCGGCGCCGCGCGGGCTCAGGCGCAGGTGCCCGGTTCCTGCTCCGCGGGGTCGCTGAGGAACGTCGGAGAGAGCGCGAAGCTCGCGTTCAGCGACTCGTCGGCGACCTCGACCCCGGTCAGCGTCAGTCCGCGCGGCACCGAGTCCGCGATGCACACGGAGGACGGAGCGAGCAGGTCGCCGGAGACGGCGCCGAAGCGGTCGCGGAAGTCGGTCGCCGAGAAGGTCGCACCGGCGGCGGAGACCTCGGCCGGGGTCAGCCGGATGGCGCCGTCCACGGCGGCGAGCTCCATCCCCACGCCCGCGCCGAGCCGGAGGCCCAGCACCTCGACGGAGGCGGTCACGCGCACGAGCGGAGCGTCCAGGGTCACCTCGTCGACAGGAACGGTGCTGCGCTCGGTGACGAGCCGCGACACCGAGGCCGCGTCGATCGCGACCGTCGTGCTGCCGGACTCGACCGCTCCGACGCCGCTCACCGGCACCCCGATCAGGGTCGCGGCGACGTCGCCGTCGAGCTCGCCGAACGTCACGCCCGAGCTGCGCAGGTCGAGCCGGTCCAGCCGCCCCGAGACGAGCTGCGGGAGCACGGCCCAGCCCGCGACGTCGACGTCCACCGCCCGGTCCGCGGGCAGTGCGAGCGCCTCGCGGAGGCTCGCGGCGGCGCGGTCCGCGACGGCGCGGCGGGCGAGCGAGTCACCCACCACCGCCGCGACCACGAGCAGCACCAGCACCACGACGACCACCACGGCCGCGCGTCCCCCGCGCCGGCGCCGCGGCGCCGCCCCCGACGCGCTCACATCCGGTCCGGGGCCGTGACGCCCAGCAGGGAGAGCCCGTTGCGGAGCACCTGCCCGGTCGCCTCGTTCAGGCGCAGCCGGGTCGAGTGCACGGCCTCGACCGGGTCCTCGCCCTGCGGCACGACCCGGCAGTTGTCGTACCAGCGGTGGTAGAGGCCGGCGACCTCCTCGAGGTACCTCGCGACGCGGTGCGGCTCGCGCAGCTCCGCGGCGTGCGCCACGATGCGCGGGAACTCCTGCAGGCCGCCGAGCAGCGCCGACTCGGTCGGATGCACCAGCGTCTCGGGCGCGAACGGCTCGACGGGGACGCCCGACGCCGCGGCCTTCGCCGCGACCTGGCGGGTGCGCGCGTGGGCGTACTGCACGTAGTAGACGGGGTTGTCGTTGCTCCGCTTGGTCAGCAGGTCGAGGTCGATGTCGAGGGTCGAGTCGGCCGAGGAGCGCACCAGCGAGTAGCGCGCGGCGTCCACGCCGACGGCCTCCGTGAGGTCCTCCATCGTGACGACGGTCCCCGCCCGCTTGGACATCCGGACCGCCTCGCCGTCGCGGAGCAGGTTGACCAGCTGGCCGATCAGGATCTCGAGGTTCACGCCCGGGGTGTCGCCGAACGCCGCGCACATCGCCATCATCCGGCCGATGTAGCCGTGGTGGTCGGCGCCGAGCATGATGATCGCCCGATCGAAGCCGCGCTCGCGCTTGTCGAGGTAGTAGGCGAGGTCGCCCGCGATGTAGGCCGCCTCACCGTCGCTCTTGATGATGACGCGGTCGCGATCATCGCCGAACGACGTGGTCCGCAGCCAGGTGGCGCCGTCCGCCTCGAAGATGTGCCCGAGCTCGCGGAGGCGCTCGATCGCGCGGTCGACGGCGCGCGACTCGTGCAGGGAGTTCTCGTGGAAGTACACGTCGAAGTCGACGCCGAACTCGTGCAGGCTCTGCTTGATCTCGCCGAACATCAGCTCGACGCCGATCGAGCGGAAGGTCTCGGCGAGCTCCTCCTCGGGCAGGACGGCGAGGTCGCCCGGGTAGGCGGCCGCGACGCGCTCGGCGATGTCGCCGATGTAGGCGCCGCCGTAGCCGTCCTCCGGGGTCGGCTCGCCGCGGTGGGCGGCGAGGAGGCTCCGCGTGAAGCGGTCGATCTGCGCGCCGTGGTCGTTGAAGTAGTACTCGCGGGTCACCTCGGCGCCCTGCGAGAGGAGCATCCGGGCCAGGCTGTCGCCGACCGCCGCCCAGCGCGTCCCGCCGATGTGGATGGGGCCGGTGGGGTTGGCGGAGACGAACTCGAGGTTCATCCGGACGCCGGCGTAGGCGGACCCGGTGCCGTAGGCCTCGCCCGCCTCGACGATCGCGCCGGCAAGGGCACCCGCGGCCGCGGCCTCGAGCCGGACGTTGAGGAAGCCGGGACCGGCGACCTCGACCGTGGCGACGCCCTCGACCGCGCCCAGCCCCTCGGCCAGCTCGGCGGCGAGCTCGCGCGGGTTCGCGCCGACCCGCTTCGCGAGCTTCATCGCGATGTTCGAGGCCCAGTCGCCGTGGTCGCGGTTCTTCGGGCGCTCCAGCACGACGTCCGAGAGCTCGACGCCCGCATCGCTCCCCCGTCGCTGCACGGCGTCGAGGACGAGGGCGTGCAGGGAGGCGGCGAGCTGTTCGGGAGTCACGGGGAGCGATTCTACCGGCCGCCGCGCCCGCGCCCCCCGTCCCTCCTGCACCGTGAGGCCGCTCGGCAGGGCGGCGTTGCTAGGGTGCGACGCATGCGCCGTCCCGCCGCCCTCCTCCTCGTCGCCCTCGCCGCGGCGGCCCTCTCCGGCTGCTCCGCCGCGGCCGACCCGGAGCCGAGCGCGAGCGGCGCCGTCAGCGGCACGCCGATCCCCCTCGCCTGCGAGCAGCTGGTCCCGGCCTCGGCGCTCGCGGGCCTGTGGGGCGGATTCTCCCCGGACGACGGCATCGGGACCACCGCCGTCTCCGAGGAGATCGCCCAGTACGACGGCCTGGTCTGCGGATGGTCCGACGATTCGGGCGCCGAGCTGCAGCTGGCCGTGGCCCACCTCGACCCCGCGGTGATCGAGGCGCTCAAGAACGAGTTCTTCACCACCAGCAAGGCCGTCCCCACCTACGGCAAGCCGCCGGAGATCGAGGGCTACTACCAGGTGGCCGAGGGGCGGGGCGTCGCGGACGCCTTCGTCGGCGAGTACTGGATCGAGGCGTCCAGCGCCTCCTTCGTCGAGCCGGGCGACCCCGAGCCGCTCGTGCGGTCGGCGATCGGCGTCCTCGCCGACTGAGCCCCGGCGTCAGCCCAGGCGCACCGGCGAGACGTGGTCGTCGACGAGCGCCGCGTCGCAGTCGGCCTCCACGCTCATCCCGGTCAGGCGCAGGTCCGTCAGGTAGCTGCTGAGGAACGCGGTGTCGGCCGTATCCCGGCCGGACGAGATGCGCAGCATCGACCCGCGCGGAGCCAGCCGGGTCGCATCCACGACGTGCCAGGCGCCGCCCACCCAGGCCTCCGTGACCGCGTGGAAGTCCCGCGGCTCGAGGCCCGGCGCGTAGACCGCCGTCACCCGGGCGGGGATGTCGAGGGCGCGGAGCAGCCCGGCGACCGTGTGCGCGAAGTCCCGGCACACGCCCTGGCCGCTCTCGATGACCTGCGCCGCTCCCCCGGTGCCGACCGTCGACCCGTAGACGTACGACAGGTGGCCGTGCACCCATTCCTCGACGGCCGTCAGCGCCTCGAGGCCCCGGGCCCGCCCGAATCCGCGCCGGGCTATCCCGCCGAGCACGTCCGCCTCGGCGTACCGGCTCGGCCGCAGGTACTCGACGAGCTCGAGCTCGCTCGGCTCGTCCGGAGCGCCGTGCCCGGCGACCCGCGCCCGGTACTCGACCCGCAGGTCGCCCTCGTTCCCCGCGACGCGGTGCACGCGGGCGCCGTGCCGCGCCGGGAACTCCCGCACCGGCACGTCCTGCCCGTCGAGCCGGACGGTGAAGGAGTCCTCGAACGAGTCGCCCGTGGGCGTCGCCGCCACCAGGAAGATCAGGTCGGTCGGGCCGTTGAGACGCAGATCCAGCGAGGCGGAGACGGTGCGCAGCATGGCTCCATCGTGGCATGCGGGAGGACCGCTCCCGGCGTCGGGCCCGCCCCGCCCGGGTGCTAATGTGGTCAGGCACTCCTGGCCCCCATAGCTCAGGGGATAGAGCACTGCCCTCCGGAGGCAGGGGCGTAGGTTCGAATCCTACTGGGGGCACATCCGCGGTCCTCCGCTCTCCTTCCTCGCACATGGGCGCTCGGCTCCGGTGTTCGACGCCCCTTGAGGCGCACCCCTCCATCACGGACCGAGCGGCGTCACCCGGTGGGCGACCGAGTCCGACCGTGGCGCTCCTCACCCGGCGCTCCGACACTCCCGAGACAGCACGAAGGCCCGCGATCGTCGATCACGGGCCTTCGGAACGTTCACCACCGGCACTCGGCCGGTCGGGCTCACTCGTAGAGGTGGAAGGTGCCGGCGCAGTCGGCCGAGCAGAAGCCGTCGCGGCGATGGGCCGAGGCCGCTCCGCAGGCTTCGCAGCGGCGGCGTCCGAGCATCCGCGAGATCAGGCTCTGAGGCGCCGACGCGACCACCGAGACCGGGGTGTCGGGGCGCACGGGGGATCCCGTGGTCGAATCGAGCTGGATCCCAGCGGTGTCGCGCGTGGCGCGAAGCATCCGTGTTCCTTCCGATCGGTGAACCATGTGCGAGCGCTGTATTGCCAGTCCCTGAGATTCTGCGAAGGGCTTGACGCGGCTCGCGATCGAGAGGAGCCGATATCGACATCTGTCGGTCAGTCGGGATCGACCCGGGGAACGACGAACAGCCGCGCCCCCTCCTGGCGGAGAGAGGCACGGCTGTTCGGGCGTCGGGGATCGGTGGGCGGACGACGCCGGAGCTCATGGGAGCGGGGCGTCGAGCCCGGAACGACCGGGAAGTGGGCCTAGTACGCGCCGCTGGTGCTCCGGGTGTCGATCGGAACCGTCGGTGCGGGAACCGGCACCGGTCGCAGGGCGGGGAGCGAGGCGCTCCTGCCCGTGCGGAACGGCAGCAGGACGAGCATGACGGGAAGAACGACGATCCACAGGAGGACCGACAGCGCGAGACGCGCCCAGATGGAAAGAATATTGAGCATTTCTGTGCCGCCTTCGGGTGACGGTAGAGGTGAACTTCGCGAACAGGATCATCGGGCCGACGGGGAGAGAAGAGTAGAAATGCGCCACTGATCGCGCCTCTCCCGCCACGCCCCCGAGCGGTCTGTTGCTCCTCATTCGTCGCCCAGCGCCGATCGGATGGGTCGATCCCGCATCCGATCGACACACGGCCCGCCCAGTGCGTCCTCCTGGGAGCCGGGCCGTAGGGTGAGCGCGTGAAGATCCTTGTCGTCGAAGACGATCCAGCCATGGGTGAGGCCCTCGTCGGCGGCCTCGAAGACGCCGGCTACGAGGCCGTGCTGACCACGAACGGCATCGACGCGCTCGTCGCGTTCAGCAACGCCGAGTTCTCGGCCGCCATCGTGGACGTCATGCTGCCGGCGATGTCGGGCTTCGAGATCTGCCGCCGGATCCGCGAGCTCGGCCGGCCCACGCCGATCATGCTGCTGACCGCGCGGGACGCGATCGAGGACCGCGTCTTCGGCCTCGACGCCGGAGCGGACGACTACCTGACCAAGCCGTTCGCGTTCACCGAGCTCAACGCGCGCCTCCGGGCCCTCCTGCGCCGCAGCCCGTCGCTGATGTCCACCTCGATCGACGTCGGACGCATCACCGTGGACGGATCGAGCATCCGGCGCACCGCCGACGGCTCGCGCATCCACGTCAGCCCGAAGGAGCTCGAGCTCCTCAAGCTCCTCATCACTCCCGTCGGCTCCGTCGTGACCCGCCAGCGGATCCTCTCCGAGATCTGGGGCGGCGGCGAGATCGTCGACAACAACATCGTCGACCAGTACGTCAGCTACCTGCGCAAGAAGCTCCCGACCGAGGACACGGGCGTCAGCATCGTGACCGTCCGCGGCAAGGGCTACTTCCTCCGCCCGGTCGAGTAGCCCGTGTCGCGGATGAGCACGGCACGCCGCCGGGTCGGCGCGCTCTCGATCCGCGCGAGGATCACCGTGGGAACGGTCGCTGTGGCGACCGCCCTCTTCGCGCTCGCGGCGCTGCTCTTCTACCAGGTGGTCACCGGCATCGTCGACCGCAGCGAGCGGACGATCCTGATGTCGATCGAGGACGAGGTGCGCCGCGACATCTCGGCGGGCAACGTCCCGCGCACGCAGGGCTCGTCGACGGGCCAGCTGTTCCTCGCTCTCGCGCCCGACGGGAGCGTCAGCACCTCGACCATGCCCTCGCGCCTGAGCGGCGAGGTGCTCAGCGCTCTGGCGGAGGAGCCGGCCGACACCTCGCCCCGGTACGCCGACGTGACGACGGCGAACGGCGGCTACCTGGTCCGCTTCACGGCCATCGAGAGCGATCGCGGCGTCTGGCAGGTCGCCTCCGCCCGCGATCAGGCCGCGTCGCAGCTCGTCCTCGACGACTTCGCCCACGTGCTCGTCTACGCCGCGATCTTCCTCGTCGTCACGTTCGGGCTCGCCTCGTGGATCCTGACGGGCGCGGCCCTCGCCCCGGTGCGCCGGATGCGGGCGCGCGCGGATCAGATCGCCGCCGAGCCCGGGCAGGGCGACCAGCTCCCGGTCGTCGGCACGCGCGACGAGATCGACGAGCTCGCGGTGACGCTGAACGCGTTCCTGACCAAGCAGACCGCGTCGCTGGCCCGGGAGAAGCAGATGGTGTCGGATGCGAGCCACGAGCTCCGCACTCCCCTCGCCGCGCTCTCCGCCCAGCTCGAGATCGCCCACCACCGCGTCGACGACCCGGTCGCGGTCGACCGGGTCATCCTCGACGCGCAGAAGAGCGTCGACCGGCTCGTGCGCCTCGCATCCGCCCTCCTCGACATCTCGCGCATCGAGAGCCGCACCGTCCGCCCGACCGCTCCCTTCGCCGAGCTCGTCGACGAGCTGGTGGGCGCCGTCGACCGCACCCGCCTGCTCGCCTCGGAGTCGGGGGTGGAGATCGACTACGAGATCGACGAGCGCGAGCCGGCGCGGCTCTACGCGGTCGCGTCCCAGGACTTCGGCCGGGTGATCGACAACCTCGTGAGGAACGCGATCCAGGCGATGAACGGCGGCGGCATGATCGTCGCCTCCCTCTCGCAGTCGGACGGGCGCCTGATGCTCAGCGTCTCGGACGACGGACCGGGGATGCCCGACGCCTTCATCCCGGTCGCCTTCGACCGCTTCTCCCGCCCGGACGACTCCCGCACCCTCGCCTCCGGCGGCAGCGGTCTGGGGCTGGCCCTGGTGCACACCACCGTGCTCTCGGCCGGCGGGACGGTCGCCCTGGTCAACCGCTCCCCCCGGGGTCTCGCGGTCGACATCGTCCTCCCGCCCGTCGGCTCCGCCTGAGCCGCCCCGCCCCCGGAACGACGAAGGCCCCCGGCGGACCGGGGGCCTTCGTGGAGGATCGTCAGCGCGGGTCGTCCTCGGGGCGGACGGGCCGCGGCTGCGGGTCGCCGACCGCGGCGGGCGGCGGAGCCCAGGCCGTCTGCGGCGCCTCCGCCGGGGAGGTGCCGCCGTTGAGCAGGTTGCGCGCGCGGTTGACCACCTCGGGGTCCACGAGCACGGAGTAGCTGGTCGCGATCACCTGCATGGTCGAGGTGAAGTCGCGACGGCGGCGGTTCACGGCGTAGGAGGCGAGCCCGAAGAGCATCCCGAAGCCGGCGCCGAGGAGGACCGCCGCGATGAGGAAGGAGAGCTCCGTCGTCGGCGAGAAGATGATGAGCAGGAGGCCCAGGAAGACGCCGAGCCAGGCGCCGGAGGCCGCTCCGGCGAGAGCGACGCGGCCCCAGGTGAGCTTGCCGGTCACCCGCTCGACGCTCTTGAGCTCGTTGCCGATGATGGCGAGCTGGCGCACCGGGAAGTCGGCGCGGGCGAGCACGTCGACGGCGGCCTGCGCCTCCTGGTACGTGTCGAACGTGGCGAGGATCTCCCCGCGCGGGATCGTGGGGAAGGCCGGCCCTCGGCCGCTGAACGGCGTCTGCTGAGTCACCCGGACAGAATCGCACAGGCCACTTGAAGGTCTCTGAACGGATTCGGAGAACCGGCCGAGGGCGAGCCGGGAACGCTCGGCGTCCGCCCGGCTGCACGGGACTAGGTTTGTAGCCGTGAGTTCCGCCAGAGTCTTCGTCGCGCGCTTGGCCGGATGCAGTGTCTTCGACCCGGCCGGCGATCGCGTCGGCAAGGTCCGCGACGTGCTCCTGGTCTACCGGCAGAACGACGCCCCGCGGGTGGTCGGCCTGGTGGTCGAGATCCCCGGGCGCCGTCGCGTCTTCGTGTCGATCGGCCGGGTCACCAGCATCGGCAGCGGCCAGATCATCACCACCGGGCTGATCAACGTGCGCCGCTTCGAGCAGCGGGGCGGCGAGGTCCGCGTCATCGCCGAGCTCCTCGGCCGCCGGGTGAGCTTCGTGGACGGCTCCGGTGACGCGGTCGTCGAGGACGTCGCGATCGAGGAGGCCGCTCCCGGCGAGTGGGAGCTCGCGCAGCTCTTCGTCCGCCGGCCCAAGACCAGCCCCTCCCCCTTCGCCAAGGGCGCGACCGCCTTCGCCGGCTGGCGCGAGGTCCGCGAGAGCGTCTCGACCGAGGCGCAGTCCGCCGAGCAGTACGTCGCCAGCCTCTCCGAGCTCAAGCCCGCCGACCTCGCCAGCACGCTCCTCGACCTGCCGCAGCAGCGGATGCTCGAGGTCGCCGGCGAGCTCTCGGACGACCGCCTCGCGGACGTGCTCGAGGAGATGCCCGAGAGCGAGCAGGTCGAGATCCTCGGCCGGCTCGACGACGACCGCGCCGCCGACGTCCTCGACCAGATGCAGCCGGACGACGCGGCCGACCTGATCGCCCAGCTCTCGGAGGAGCGCGGCGAGGCGCTCCTGGAGCTGATGGAGCCCGAGGAGGCGGACGACGTCCGCATGCTCCTCACCTACGCCCCGGAGTCCGCCGGCGGTCTGATGACCACGGAGCCGATCATCGTCTCCTCCGAGGCGACCGTCGCCGAGGGTCTCGCCCTCATCCGCCGCCACGAGCTCGCCCCGGCCCTCGGCGCCGCCGTCTGCGTCACACTGCCGCCCTACGAGCCGCCGACCGGCCGCTTCCTCGGCATGGTGCACTTCCAGCGGATGCTCCGCTACCCGCCGCACGAGCGCCTCGGCACCCTGCTCGACCAGAGCATGGACCCGATCACGCCCGAGACCTCGGCGGCCGAGGTCGCCCGGATCCTGGCCAGCTACAACCTCGTCTCGGTGCCCGTCGTCGACGCGTCCCACCGCCTCGTCGGCGTCGTGACCATCGACGACGTCCTCGACTACCTCCTCCCCGACGACTGGCGCAGCCACGGCGACGACGACGAACCGAGGAAGCCGGTGACGACGGCGACGCAGGGCGTCCCGCTCGTGCCGCCGGCACCCGCGGCGACAGGCAGGACACGACGGGGACGGAGGGGCGCGCGTGGCTAGGGACACCAAGCAGGACCGGCGCCTCGACGCTCCCAAGGGCTTGCGCACCCGCGTCCTCTCGCGGCGGAACCGCCCGAGCAGCGACCGCTTCGGCCGCCTGACCGAGTCGTTCGCCCGCGGCATGGGCACGCCGTGGTTCCTGGTCGGGATGACGATCTTCTGCGTCTTCTGGCTGATGTTCAACACCTACGGGCCCGCGGACGCGCGCTTCGACTCGCAGGCCCTCGGCTTCACGGTGCTGACGCTGATCCTCTCCCTGCAGGCCTCCTACGCCGCGCCGCTGCTGCTGCTCGCGCAGAACCGCCAGGACGACCGCGACCGCGTGCAGATCGAGCAGGACCGTCAGCGGGCCGAGCGCAACCTCGCGGACACCGAGTACCTCGCGCGCGAGGTCGTGGCCCTGCGCCTGGCGATCCGCGACATGGCGAGCAAGGACTTCATCCGCTCGGAGCTGCGCGGCCTGCTCGAGGAGCTCGAGAAGGATCGGGCGCAGGAGCCCGAGCGGCGCGATGCCTGACGTCGCCGCCATCGAGACCGCCGTCAGGACGGCGCTGGCCCGCGTCGTCGATCCGGAGATCCGGAAGCCCATCACCGAGCTCGACATGCTCGAGTCGGTCGAGGCGGGGGCCGACGGAGCCGTCCGCGTCGCGATCCGGCTGACCATCGTCGGCTGCCCGGCCGCCTCCGCGATCGAGCGCGACGTGCGCGAGGCCGCGGCCTCGGCTCCCGGAGTCACGGCGGTCGACGTCGTGGTCGGAGTCATGACGCCGGCGCAGCGCACCGCCCTCACCGAGCGCCTCCAAGGCGGGCGCCGGAGCATGCCCTTCGGCCCGGACTCGCTCACCCGCGTGTACGCGGTCACCAGCGGCAAGGGCGGTGTCGGCAAGTCGACCGTCACCGCCAACCTCGCGGTCGCCCTCGCTCAGCGGGGGCTCGCGGTCGGCCTCGTGGACGCCGACGTGCACGGCTTCTCCATCCCCGGCCTGCTCGGCCTGATGCACGACGGGCGCGTCGCGGGGCCCACCCGCGTCGGCGAGCTGATGCTGCCGCCGGTGGCGCACGGCGTGAAGGTCATCTCGATCGGGATGTTCCTCGAGGGCGACACCCGGGGGGCGGCCGTCTCCTGGCGCGGACCCATGCTGCACCGCACCATCTCCCAGTTCCTCACCGACGTGTACTTCGGCGACCTCGACGTGCTCCTGCTCGACCTGCCTCCCGGCACGGGGGATGTGGCGATCTCCATCGGGCAGCTGCTCCCGCATGCGGAGGTCCTCATCGTCACCACCCCGCAGCCGGCGGCCGCCGACGTGGCCGAGCGCAGCGGCGCGCTCGCCCGCCAATCGGGTCAGCGCATCGTCGGAGTGGTCGAGAACATGTCGGGGCTTCCGCAGCCCGACGGCTCGGTGCTGGAGCTCTTCGGCAGCGGAGGCGGGGCCGAGGTCGCGCGTCGGCTCACTGCGACGGGCGACGAGGTGCCGCTGCTCGCGTCGCTGCCGATCTCCGTGGCGCTGCGGGCAGGGGGCGACGAGGGCGTGCCCGTCGTCGTCGGCGATCCGGAGGATCCTGCCGCCCGGGCGATCGACGCCCTGGCGGCGACGCTCGCCGCGCGGCCGCGGGGACTGACCGGCCGTCGTCTTCCGCTCGCCGTCGGCTGACGCCTCCGCGCGGCTTCGTGCGGGCGGCGTCGGTCGAGACGCCCGCCCGACGCTCCTCGCGGAGCAGGGCTCAGGTGGCCTCGGAGTCGATCGGCGGCGGCGCGACGCTCGAGAGCGTGCCGGACGAGACGGAGCGCTGCATCGTCGTGTAGTAGCTGTCCTGCGCGGAGCCGGTGCCGCCCGGCACGACCGGAGCGGCGACAGCGGTGGGCGGCTTCACGGTGGGGGCCGGATCGTCCTCGAGCAGGGCGTCGCGGATGATGCGGCGGGGATCGTACTGGCGCGGGTCGAGCTTCTTCCAGTCGACGTCGTTGAACTCGTCGCCCATCTCGTCCTTGACGCGCTCCCGGGCCTGCGTGGCGAATCCGCGCACCTTGCGCACGAGCTGCCCGAGCTGGGCGGCGTAGTGCGGGAGGCGGTCGGGACCCAGCACGAAGACAGCGATGACCCCGATGATGAGGAGCTTGTCGAACGTCAGACCGAACACGAGGACAACACTAACCCGCCGCGCCTCCCTCGCGGAGCCCGCGCGCCACCGTACCCTGACGATGCCCGGGTGCGATCCGCTCGGTGCACCGATCAGAGGAGCGCCCCCGTGTCCGACAAGGATGCCAACTGGAAGTACGCCGAGGACGCGGTCGTCGAGTCGGAGGCCATCGCCTCGGCCCGCCGGCTCTCGGTCGAGCTGGGCATCGACGCCGTCTCCCCCTCGATCGGAGCGCAGGCCGCGCTGGTCGCCGCCGCGGCGCGCGCGACCTCCATCATCGAGATCGGCACCGGCACCGGAGTGAGCGGCCTGTGGCTGCTCGACGGCGCCCCCGAGGCGATGCTCACCTCGATCGACTCCGAGGCCGTGCACCAGCAGCACGCGCGCGCCCAGTTCCACGAGGCGGGCATCTCGCCCAACCGGCTGCGGCTCATCCCGGGCCGCGCCCTCGAGGTGCTGCCCCGGATGAACGAGAACTCCTACGACATCGTCTTCGTCGACGGCGATCCGCTGCAGGTCATCGAGAACGTCGAGCACGCGCTGCGGCTCGTCCGTCCGGGCGGGACGGTCCTCGTCCCCCACGCGCTCTGGCGCGGACGCGTGGCCAACCCCGCGCAGCGCGACGAGATCGCGACGGCGTTCCGCACGCTGGTGGCCGAGGTCTGCGCCTCCCCCGCCGTGGTCAGCGTGCTCTCGCCGATCGGCGACGGCCTGCTGCAGGCCAACAAGCGCCGCGCCTGACGAGCGCGGCCGACCGAGGAAAGACGGAACGCCCGCCGCACGGTGTGCGACGGGCGTTCACGACGGTGCGGATCAGGCGGGAGACACCACCGACGCGAGCGCGTCGTGCAGCTCTTTCGCCTCTGCATCGTTGACCGAGACGACGAGGCGTCCGCCTCCTTCGAGCGGAACGCGCACGACGATGAGTCGGCCCTCCTTAACAGCCTCCATCGGTCCGTCTCCGGTCCTCGGCTTCATGGCCGCCATAGAGTTCCCCTTTCGTGACGTATCCCCCTATTATCGTGCATCCGCGGGGGTGTTCCGAACCGCGCCCGGAAGTCGGGCGTCAGCCGATCACGGCGGGGACCAGTCGCCCGGGGTGAACACCCAGCACAGCAGCACCCAGACGATCTGCCCGACGATCGATGCGGCCACCACGAACACCCTCAGGAGAGTCGACCGCGGCACCGCGAGCGCCCCGGCCAGCGGGAACATCGGCATCAGGATGCGGAACGTGCTCGACTGCGGGTAGAAGAACGCGAAGAGGTAGATCGCGTAGCCGCCGACCCAGAGCCGCGAGAAGACGTCGAGGCTGCGCGTGGCCCGCGAGAACAGGATCGCCAGGAATCCGAGCACCACCACGACGGTGATGCCCATGCCCGTGATCGGCGAGCCGAACCAGAGGCCTCCCCACCAGCCTCCACCGGCGAACCAGGAGGTGAAGGGGATGAGCTCGCCCTCGCCGATGAAGACGCTGCGCCAGGCGAGCTCGGTGTCGGTGTAGGCGGTGAAGGAGCCGGTCACGGCCCAGGCGATGAGCAGCCAGGCGAAGCCCACCGCGAGGGACCAGACCGTGAGGGCGACCGTGAAGGCGAACTCCCGGCGGGCGAACGGCTCGGTGCCGCGCACGTGGCGCCAGACGCGGTAGAGGAAGTAGAGGCCCGTCATCGCCGCGATCGCGAGGCCGCTCGGGCGCAGGAGCCCCACGACCAGCACAACGGGGAACGTCCAGATCCACTTGCGGCGCACCAGCAGGAGGAGCAGCACGGCTGTCAGGAGGATGCCGCCGGACTCGGCGTAGCCGATCTGCAGGATCGGGGACGTCGGAGCGACGCAGAAGAAGACGATCCCCATCAGCGCCTGGCCCTCGCTGAGCGAGACGCGGAACAGCCGGTAGATCACCAGGCACGCCGCTGCACTGCAGACCAGGGCGACGAGCACCGCCGCGTTCGCCCAGTCGAGCCCGGTGATGTTCATCAGGCCGCGGACGGTGAACGGGTAGACGGGCATGAACGCCCAGGGGTTCTGCTCCACGGCTCCGGACGGCGAGAGCGGCAGGACCGACGGGTACCCCGTCATCCCGATCCGCTCGTACCAGCCGCCGTCCCACGTCGTCGCGAACCGGACGTAGGTGTCGCGGAGTCCCGTCCACTCGACGCCCTGACGCACGGCGCCGACCCGGAGCATGATCACGGTCGTGACGACCCGCGACACGGCGAAGACCAGGAGCACCTGGATCCACCACGGGATCCTCCGGAGCAGACCCCAGCGGGAGCGGGACGGAGAGGCGTCCTCCGTCTCCGGCGCGGTCGCGGTGGCGCTCACGCGAGCGGCCCGCGGTCCGTCGAGGAGGCGGTCGTCAGCGGGGAGCGGGCGGGTGTCGCCGCGGCTCGCCGGCGGGTCGGCCGGAGGAGGGGCGACGCGTGTCGCGGCTCACCGGCTGGCGTGAGGGGAGACATTCCGACGAGCATACCCGTGCGGGAGTCGGGAGTCCCCGGAGGAGCACCGCGCCGGGCGGGCGCGCACCACGATCACGGCGGGGTCCAGTCCGATCCGGCGACGGCCCAGCAGATCGAGATCCAGACGATCTGGCCGCCGATCCCGAGCAGGACCAGCGCGACGCGGAAGACCGGCGAGCGCGGCACCGCCAGCGCTCCGACGAGCGGGAACATCGGGCCCAGCAGCCGGAAGGTGCTCGACTGCGGGAAGAAGAACGCCAGCAGGTAGACGCCGTACCCGGCGACCCAGGCCCGGCTGAAGAGATCGAGCCGCCGTGTCCACGGTGCGGCGAGGATCCCGACGAACGCCGCCAGCAGGAGCACCACCAGCACGACGCCGACGGCCGGAGCACCGAACCACCACGAGCCCCACCAGGCGCCGCCCTGGAACCACGGGGTCAGCGGGAGCAGCTCCTGGTAGCCGATGTAGACCGCACGCCACGCCAGCTCGGTGTCGGTGTAGGCGGTCATCGACCCGGTGACGGCCCACGCCACGGCGGGCCAGAGGAAGCCGACCACGAGCCCCCACGCCGTCAGGCCCACAGCCGGCAGCCACTCCGACCGAGGGAACGGCTCCGTGCGGCGCCGGACGAACCGGTAGACGACGTACAGGCCGAGCGCGGCGGCGAAGGCGAGCCCGCTCGGCCGGGTCAGGCCCAGCAGCAGCACGACGGGCACGACCGCGAGCCAGCGCCGCCGCACCAGGAGGAGGAGCGTGACCGCGGTCAGCAGCATCGCCATCGACTCCGCGTAGGCGAGCTGCATCAGCGGCGAGGTCGGCGCCACGCAGAACAGCAGCACCGCCGTCAGCGACTGCGATTCGCCGAGGGAGTGCCGGAAGAGGCGGTACAGGACGAGGCAGGCTCCGGCTCCGCACAGGACGGAGACGGTCACGGCGGCCGGAGCCCAGGTGAGGCCGGTGACCGCCATCAGCGCCTTCACGACGCCCGGGTAGAGCGGCATGAAGGCCCAGGCGTTCTCCCCCACGTGCCCGTCCTGCGTGATCGGCAGGAAGCCGGGGTACCCGGTGGCCGCGATGATCTCGTACCAGCGGCCGTCCCACATCGACGCGAAGGCCGAGTAGGACGGGGAGGGTCCGGTCCACGGGTTCGCGAGCTGGTGCGCGGCGAACTGCAGCAGGATCACCGTCGTGACCACGCGGGTCGCGATGTACACCAGGAGGACCCGCGCCCACCACGGGACCAGGCGCAGGCGGAGGCGGACGGGGACGGCCGTGGCGGTCGCGCTCATGAGGACGCGGTCAGCCAGCGGCGGAGGCCCTCGGTGCACTCGGTGATCTCGTGCACCGCCACGCGCTCGTCGTCGGCGTGGGCCCGGAGCGGGTCGCCCGGTCCGTAGTTGACAGCCGGGATGCCCATGGCGGAGAACCGCGCGACGTCGGTCCAGCCGTACTTGGGCTTCGCCTCGGCTCCGACGGCGGAGAGGAAGGCCTGGGCCAGAGGTGCGTCCAGCCCCGGGCGGGCGCCCTCGGCCAGATCGTCCACCGTCACCTCGAACCCCTCGAAGAGCTCCTCGAGGTGGGCGAGCGCCTCCTCCCCGGACCGGTCGGGGGCGAAGCGGTAGTTGACCTGCACCGTGCAGAGGTCCGGGATCACGTTGCCCGCGACCCCGCCGGTGACGCGCACGGCGTTGACGCCCTCGCGGTACACGAGGCCCTCGACCTCGACCTCGCGCGGCACGTAGGCGGCGAGGCGGTCGAGGATCGGCGCGGCCGCGTGGATCGCGTTCTCGCCGACCCAGCTGCGGGCGGAGTGGGCGCGGACGCCGCGGGTGACCACGTCGACCCGGAGCGTCCCGTTGCAGCCGCCCTCCACTGCTCCGCTCGTCGGCTCGCCGAGCACCGCGAAGTCGGCGGAGAAGAGGTCGGGGCGGTGCCGGGAGAGGCGGCCGAGGCCGTTGAGGTCCGCTGCGACCTCCTCGTTGTCGTACCACATCCAGGTGATGTCGACGGCCGGATCGGAGAGCTCGGCGGCGAGGACGAGCTGCACCGCCACTCCGGCCTTCATGTCGACGGTCCCGCGGCCGACCAGGTGCTCGACGCCGTCGATCGTCTCGGCGACGACGGGCAGGTTGCCGTTGACCGGCACCGTGTCGAGGTGCCCGGCGATCACGACGCGCTGGGCGAGGCCGAGGTTCGTCCGCGCCACGACGGTGTGGCCGTCGCGGATGACCTCGAGGTGGTCGTACTGCTCGAGCGCCCACTGCACCGCGTCCGCGATCTCGAGCTCGTCGCCCGAGACGGAGGGGATGTCGCAGAGGATCCGCGTCAGGGCGACCGGATCGGTGCGCAGATCGAGCGGAGGGGCGGTGGTCGGATCGGCCATGCGCCCCAGGGTAGCGGCCGGACGCTCCGCGCTACCCTGATCGGCATGACCCTCGAGCACTCCGCAGACTCCTCCGCGCCCGCCTCCGCCTGGGGATACGGGCTCGCCACCGTGGCCGCCGACGGCACCGTCCTCGACACCTGGTTCCCGGAGCCGCGCCTCGGCACCATCCCGGCCGGCCGCGACCCCTGGATCGTGCCGGCGGAGTTCGAGGAGCAGGCCGGCGAGGATCCGCGCCGCGAGGTCCGCATCGACGTGGTCACGCTGCAGATCGACGTGCAGGCGCCGCCCGCCTCCACGTCCGACGCCTACCTGCGGCTGCACCTGCTCTCGCACCTCCTGGTCCGCCCGAACGAGGTGAACCTCGACGGCGTCTTCGCCCACCTGCCGAACGTGGTGTGGACGAACGCCGGTCCGGTCTCGCCGGAGTCGTTCACCCGCCTGCGCCCCTCGCTCCGGCGCCACGGCATCCAGGCCACCGGGATCGACAAGTTCCCGCGGCTGACCGACTACGTCACCCCCGCGAAGGTGCGCATCGCGGACACCTCGCGCGTCCGCCTCGGGGCGCACCTGGCACCCGGCACGACGGTGATGCACGAGGGCTTCGTCAACTTCAACGCCGGGACCCTCGGCAGCTCGATGGTCGAGGGGCGCATCTCGCAGGGCGTCGTGGTCGGCGACGGCTCGGACATCGGCGGCGGCGCGTCCATCATGGGCACCCTCTCGGGCGGAGGAGTGCAGCGCGTCTCGATCGGCGCGCGGGCGCTGCTGGGTGCGAACTCGGGCATCGGCATCTCCCTCGGCGACGACACCGTCGTCGAGGCCGGCCTCTACGTGACCGCCGGCACCAAGGTCGTCGTGGTCGGCGGAGCGCCGCGCGCCGACGGCGCCCCGCAGACCGTGAAGGCCGTGCAGCTCTCGGGCGTGCCGAACCTGCTCTTCCGCCGCAACTCACTCACCGGAGCTGTCGAGGTCCTCCCCCGCACCGGCGCCGGCATCGAGCTGAACGCCGCCCTGCACGCCTGAGGACGGGCGTCCGGCGCCGCCGGGCCCAGCAGGCGGCACCCCGGGACGAACCGTGCTGATCGAGTCCGCGGCGACCACGCCGCTCTGCGTCCCGCCTCGAAGAAGAGGTTCGAGTCTCGGACGGCTGACGAGAGGCGGGTGCGCCGCACGGCGAGAGCCCGCCCCCCGGCGGGGACGGGCTCTCGGGGACCGGTCAGCGGTCGTTCGGCCAGTGGCGCTCGGGCGAGCCCATGTAGAGCTGCTGCGGGCGGCCGATCTTGGTCTGCTTGTCGGTGTTCATCTCACGCCAGTGGGCGATCCAGCCGGGCAGGCGGCCGATCGCGAAGAGCACGGTGAACATCCGGGTAGGGAAGCCCATCGCCTTGTAGATGACGCCCGTGTAGAAGTCGACGTTCGGGTAGAGGCGCCGCTCCTTGAAGTAGTCGTCCTCGAGAGCGAGGGCCTCGAGCTCCATCGCGATGTCGAGCAGCGGGTCCTTCACGCCGAGGGCCTGCAGGACCTCGGAGGCGCTCTCCTTGACCAGCTTCGCGCGCGGGTCGTAGTTCTTGTACACCCGGTGGCCGAAGCCCATCAGGCGCACGCCCTCCTCCTTGTTCTTCACCCGCTCGACGAACGTCGACACGCTCTCGCCCGACTCACGGATCCGGCCGAGCATGGTGAGCACCGCCTCGTTCGCTCCGCCGTGCAGAGGGCCGAACAGGGCGTTGATGCCGGCCGAGACGGAGGCGTAGAGGTTCGCCTCGGTGGAGCCGACGAGGCGGACGGTCGACGTCGACGCGTTCTGCTCGTGGTCCTCGTGGAGGATCAGGAGGCGGTCGAGCGCCTTCGAGAGCACCGGGTCGACCTGGTACTGCTCGGCCATCGTTCCGAAGTTGAGGCGGAGGAAGTTGTCGACGAAGCTCAGCGAGTTGTCCGGGTAGAGGAACGCCTGGCCGATCGCCTTCTTGTGGGCGTACGCCGCCATCACGGGCAGCTTCGCCAGGAGGCGGATCGTGGTGAGCTCCACCGCCTCCGGATCCTTCGGGTTGGAGCTGTCCTCGTAGTACGTCGACAGGGCCGAGACTCCGGCCGAGAGCACCGACATGGGGTGCGCGCTGTGCGGGAGCGCGTCGAAGAAGCGCTTGAGGTCCTCGTGGAGGAGCGTGTGGCGGCGGATGCGCTCGTCGAAGCCCGCGAGCTCGTCGGCCGTCGGCAGCTCGCCGTAGATGAGGAGCCAGGCCACCTCGAGGTAGGTCGCGTTGGTGGCCACCTCCTCGATCGGGTAGCCGCGGTAGCGGAGGATCCCCTGGTCGCCGTCGATGTAGGTGATCTGCGACTTGGTCGCCGCCGTGTTCACGAAGCCGTAGTCGAGCGACATGAAGCCGGTCTGCTTCGACAGGGTCGAGAAGTCGATGCTCGAGGAGCCGTCGACGCTGCGCAGGACCGGGAAGTCCGCGGTGCGGTCGCCGAAGGTGAGCGTGACCTTCTCGGGGAGCTCCTGCTCCGCCGGCGCGGGAGGCGGCGTCGTGGCGCTCCCGGTCGCGGGCTCCGTGGAGCCCACCGTCGCGGTTCCGTCGCTCTGCGTGCCGGATTCGGTCACAACGCCTCCCAGGTCGTCGCGGTCGCACCCCGGAAGCGCTCGCGCGGAGCGGGCGGCGCCGGGTCTGGATCGTGGTGCAGCCGGGGCCTCGCGAGGCGCCGTCGACCGAACCACATACAGCCTATGGGCAAAGCGGGGGCACTGTGACATCGCCCAGCGCTGGGGCCGGGGCCTTATCGGAACCCGCCAGGATCGGCCGGGTCGAGCCCCTCAGAGGCCGCCGGACAGGCGCTCGACGGCCGCGTCGATCCGCTCGTCGGAGGCCGTCAGCGAGAGGCGCACGTGCTCGGGGAAGCCCTCCCCGTAGAAGACGCCGGGGCCCGCGAGGACGCCGAGGCGGGCGAGGCGGTCGATGGACTCCCAGGCCGGGCGGCCCTCGGTCGCCCACAGGTAGAGGCCGGCCTCGCTGCGGTCGATCCGGAAGCCCGCGGACTCGAGGGCGGGCCGGAGGCGGTCGCGGCGGGAGCGGTAGCGCTCCTTCTGCGCGGCGACGTGCTCGTCGCCGGCGAGGGCGACGATCATCGCCTCCTGCAGCGGACCGGGCACGATCATGCCCGCGTGCTTGCGGACGGTCACCAGGCGCGCAATCAGGGCCGCGTCCCCGGCGACGAAGGCGGCGCGGTAGCCGGCGAGGTTCGACTGCTTGCTCAGCGAGTAGACGCCGAGGACCCCGGTGCGGTCCTCCCCCACCACGCGCGGGTCGAGGACGCTCGGGATCGGCTCGTCGGCCCAGCGGCCGTCCCAGCCGAGCTCGGCGTAGCACTCGTCCCCCGCGATCACAGCGCCCAGCTCACGGGCACGCGCGACGGCGCGCTGCAGGGCGGGCACGTCGAGCACGGCGCCATCGGGGTTGCCGGGAGAGTTGAGCCAGACCAGGCGGGTCGTCGCGGGCCACTCGGCCGGGTCGTCGGAGGCGAGCGCCTCGGCGCCGGCGATCGCCGCGCCCATCGCGTACGTCGGGTAGGCGGCGCGCGGATGCACGACCACGTCCCCCTCCCCGAGTCCGAGGAGGAAGGGCAGCCAGGCGACGAGCTCCTTGGAGCCGATCGTCGGCAGGACCTCGTCGATCCCGAGGCCCTCGACTCCGCGCCGCCGCGCGTACCAGGCGGCGATCGCCTCGCGCAGAGCGGGGGTGCCCACGGTCGTGGGGTACGCGTGCGAGTCCGTCGCGCGGGCGAGCGCGTCGCGGATCGGGGCGGGCGTCGGGTCCACCGGCGAGCCGATCGACAGGTCGACGATCCCGCCGGGGTGCTCCGCCGCCGTGCGGGCGAAGGGCGCCATCAGGTCCCAGGGGTAGTCGGGCAGCGCGCCGAGGGCCATGGGAGCGGCCTCAGTGGCTCTGCGGAGGCAACGCCGCGATGACCGGGTGGTCCTTCGCGATCACGCCGACCTTGGCGGCTCCGCCCGGGGAGCCGATCTCGTCGAAGAACTCGACGTTGGCCTTGTAGTAGTCGGACCACTCCTCGGGGAGGTCGTCCTCGTAGTAGATCGCCTCGACGGGGCAGACCGGCTCGCAGGCACCGCAGTCGACGCACTCGTCCGGGTGGATGTAGAGCGAGCGCTCGCCTTCGTAGATGCAGTCGACCGGGCACTCGTCGATGCAGGCGCGGTCTTTGACATCGACGCACGGAAGTGCGATCACGTAGGTCACGGTGCTCCAGGTCCCTTCGAACAGTGTCTCTATCGTACGGGGGCCGACGGGGCGTCGGCGTCCGCGGGCCGCGGGCCGGCGGCGGGAGCGGCTGCCCGCAGCCGCGGCCAGGCGATCACGACGAGGGCGATGAGGGCGGGGAGGAAGGTCCAGGCCACGCCGAGGCCGTTCGCCGGGACGAGGACGGATCCGCCGGTGCTGCGCAGGGCGAGCAGCCCGATCATCCCGAGCAGGCCCATCGCGGTGCAGAACGCGACGAACCGGTCGATGAGCACGAGGCGCAGCCCGAGCAGGAGCAGCAGCACGCCGGCGAGGGAGGCGGCGAGGCCGACCGGGAGGACGACACCGCCGACCGACACGGTGCTCTGATGGGCGACGGTCGTGATCGCTCCGACCACCGCGCCGACCAGGACTCCGGCGACGCCCGACAGCACCCGAGATCCCAGCGTCGGACGCTCCTCCGGCAGCGGCGCCGGACGCCCCGCCTGCGCGACCGGGCGGAAGCGCTCGATGCGGCCGATGGGGAACGGCGGACCGCTCGAGAGCCGGGCCTCGTCGCCCTCGACCACCAGCTGCGTCGCGTGCGCCTCGAGGGCCGCGCGCTTGCGGGCGTGGTCCTCGGCGGACAGCTCGATCACGACGTCCCCGGGGAGGGGCGGGGCCGCGTCGGGGAGGACGGCGAGGAAGCGCAGGCCCAGCAGCTCGGCGGCGCGCTCGGCGACCCGGGCGGTGCGGACGTGGTCCGGGTGGCCGTAGCCGCCGCCCGCGTCGTAGGACAGCACGACGCCGGCGTCGACCTGCCGGAGGACGGCGACGAGATCCGCCACCTCCTCGTCCTCGGGCGCGGCGGTGAAGGACGCGGGATGCACCGGCTCGAGCGGCACCGGGACGCGGCCGGGCCCCCACTGCATGCCGGAGTCCCGGTAGACGCGCGGAGCGAGGCCGGGTGCGCGGGCGCCGGCCTCGCCGAGGAAGCGGTGGTCGGCGACGCCGAGGGCCGTCAGGGCGACGACGAGCTCGGTCGTCCGGTGCGCGGCCAGCTCGGCCGAGCCCTCGAGCGGAGCGAGGTCCTCGGGGATGACCTCGCCGCACTCGCCCCGCGTGGCGGTGACGACGGTGACGGAGGCGCCCTGCGCCACCAGCCGCGCCAGGGTCCCGCCCATGGTGATCGTCTCGTCGTCGGGGTGGGCGTGCACCGCCACCACCCGCTCCGCTGCTGCGTCCCGGCCCGCGTCCACTCTCCGCCTCTCGTCCTGCGCGGCCTCCGCTGCGGGCGCTTCTGGACAGCGACCGGGCAGCGGACTACAGTCGACCCGGGTTAGGCAAGGCTTACCGAACAACGGAGGCCCGCCGACCGGATCGACTCGGGGCGGGAGTCGCCCCCTCCTCGTCCACCATCGACCAAGAGAACACGCGTGCTCGCAAACTACCTCATCGGCCTCCGCGAAGGCCTCGAAGCCGGCCTCGTCGTCGGCATCCTCGTTGCCTACCTGACCAAGCTCGGCCGGCGCGACGTGCTGCCGCGGCTCTGGACCGGTATCGCCGCCGCGATCGCGATCTCGCTCGTCACCGGTGCGATCCTCACCTGGGGCCCCTCGACCCTGTCGTTCCAGGCCCAGGAGCTCATCGGCGGCGGCCTCTCGATCCTCGCGGTCGGGCTGGTCACCTGGATGATCTTCTGGATGGGCGCGAACGCCCGCAGCCTCAAGGGCGACCTCGAGTCCCGGCTCGACGGCGCCGTCGCGGGGTCGGCCCTCGGCATCGTGGTCCTCGGCTTCATCAGCGTCGGGCGCGAGGGCATCGAGACGGCCCTCTTCGTCTGGGCGAGCGTGTCCTCGAGCAGTGCGGGGTCCGGATCCAGCGCGTGGGTCGGCACGGTCGGCGCGCTGCTGGGCATCCTCAGCTCGGTCGTCATCGCGTACCTGATCTTCCGGGGCTTCGTCCGGATCGACCTCGGGCGCTTCTTCACCTGGACGGGCGGCTTCCTCATCCTGGTCGCGGCCGGCGTCCTCTCCTACGGCGTCGGCGACCTGCAGGAGGCGTCGCTCCTGCCCGGCTGGGGCACCCCGCTGTTCTCGCTCGGCCCGATCCTCCCGCCGCCCGTGACCGCGGTGGTCGGCGGCCTCTTCAACTACACGCCCGAGCCGACCGCTCTGCAGTTCGCCGCCTGGCTGCTCTACCTCGTCGTCGTCGGTGCCCTGTTCGTCCGCCAGGTCCGCCTGCGCGGTCCGCGACGGGGCAGCGCGGCCCCGGTCGCCGCTCCCGCTCCCACCTCCGTCTGACCCGCTCCGGCACCGCCGGCGCACTCGCCCCGATCCAGGAGAAGCATGTCCTCGCGCGCTCGTCCCACCCTCCCCCGCGTCACCCTCGGCCTCGCCGGAGCCGGCGCCCTGGCGCTGATCCTCACGGGCTGCGTGCCGAACACCCCCGCGTCCTCCTCCTCCGCCGCGCTCGACGTCGCGATCAGGGACGACGCCTGCGAGGTGTCGACGGCGACCGCCGAGGCGGGAGCGGTGACGTTCTCACTGACCAACGGCGGCTCGGACGTCAACGAGTTCGAGATCCTGGCCGAGGACAAGCTGCGGATCGTGGGCGAGAAGGAGAACGTGACCCCGGGCCAGAGCGTCTCCTACGTCGCTCAGCTCGAGCCTGGCACCTACTACACCGCCTGCAAGTTCCAGCAGGTCGGCGCCCCGGTCGGGCTGAGCGAGTTCACCGTGACCGGTGAGGCCACCGCGCAGTCGGCGGACGAGAAGGCGGCGACGGAGGCGGCGGTCACCAACTACGTGGCGTACGTGAAGTCGCAGGTGGGCGAGCTGCTCCCCGCGGTCGCCGAGTTCGCGCAGGCCTACGAGGCAGGCGACGACGAGAAGGCGCGCGGCCTCTTCGCGTCGACCCGCGTCTTCTACGAGCGGATCGAGCCGACCGCGGAGGCGTTCGGCGACCTCGACCCGCGCATCGACTACCGCGAGGTCGACGCCGTCGCCGAGGGCCTGGACTGGACCGGCTTCCACCGCATCGAGAAGGACCTGTGGGCCCCCGCGGAGGGTGCCCTCAACTCCGACGGCACGAGCGCGCTCCTCGACTGGGCGCCCTCCACCCCCGAGCAGCGCGCCCAGTTCGGCCAGGGCCTCGTCGACGACGTGCAGAGCCTGGCCGGCCTCGTGAACGCACCCGGCTTCACCGTGTCGGTGGGCGACATCTCGAACGGCGCCATCGGCCTGCTCGACGAGGTCGCGGCCGGCAAGATCACGGGCGAGGAGGACTGGTGGTCGAGCACCGACCTCACCGACTTCGCCGCGAACGTCCAGGGCGCGGAGGTGGCGTTCGGCAACGTCGAGCCGATCGCGACCGCCAGCGGCGACGAGGGCGCCGACCTCACCGGACGGATCACGCAGCGGTTCTCCGAGCTCGACGCCCTGCTCGCGCAGTACGGCTCGATCGACTCCGGCTTCGCCGCGTACTCCACTCTCACCGCGGAGCAGAAGAAGGAGCTCTCGGACGCGGTCAACGCTCTCTCCGAGCCGCTCTCGCAGCTGACCCACACGGTGCTGGGCGTCGAGGAGCCGACCGCGTAGTGGACGCCGAGCAGCACGAGGGAGCCCGGCCGACGGAGTCCGAGCAGCCCGCCGACGAACCCCGCCGCCTCTCGCGGCGCGGGCTGCTCGGCCTCGTCTCGGCGGGGACGGCCGGGCTGGCCGCCGGAGTGGGCGGCACGGTGGCCGTCACGTCGTCCGCGAGCGCGACGGCCTCCTCCGCCCCGCGCACCGTGCCGTTCTTCGGCGCGAACCAGGCGGGCATCACCACCGCCGCGCAGGACCGGCTGCACTTCGCCGCGTTCGACCTCGCCGCGGGCACCACGCGCGAGGACCTCGTCGAGCTCCTGAAGGACTGGACGCTCGCCGCCTCGCGGATGACCCAGGGCCTCGAGGTCGGCGAGACCGGCGCGGTGGACGGGCCGGACACGGCTCCCCCGGAGGACACCGGGGAGGCGCTCGGGCTCGACGCCGCGTCGCTCACCGTCACGGTCGGCTTCGGACCCACCCTCTTCACGGACGAGTCCGGCGCCGACCGCTTCGGCCTCGCCGACCGCCGGCCTCCGGAGCTGCAGGCCCTGCCCCGCTTCCGCGGCGACGCGCTCGTCCCCTCGGCCGGCGGCGGCGACCTGTGCATCCAGGCCTGCGCCGACGATCCGCAGGTCGCCGTGCACGCCATCCGCAACCTGAGCCGGATCGCGTTCGGCCGGGCCTCGCTCCGCTGGTCGCAGCTCGGCTTCGGCCGCACCTCCTCGACGTCCACCGCCCAGGCGACTCCGCGCAACCTCTTCGGCTTCAAGGACGGCACGGCGAACGTGAAGTCCGAGGAGGCCGACGCCGTAGAGGAGCACGTCTGGGTCCCGTCCTCCGACGGCCCCGCGTGGATGGTCGGCGGCAGCTACCTGGTCGCGCGGAAGATCCGGATGATCATCGAGACGTGGGACCGCAGCCAGCTGGGCGAGCAGGAGCGGGTCATCGGCCGCAGCAAGGGGTCCGGAGCCCCGCTCTCGGGCGGCACGGAGTCCACCGAGCCCGACTTCGCAGCGGCCGGCGCCACAGGTGCCCCGCTGATCGATCAGGAGTCGCACGTGCGCCTCGCGCATCCGAGCGTGAACAACGGGGTGCGGCTCCTGCGCCGCGGCTACAACTTCGTCGACGGCAACGACGAGCTCGGACGCCTGAACGCGGGGCTGTTCTTCCTCTCGTTCCAGCGCTCCCCGGAGCAGTTCGTCGCCGTGCAGCGGAACCTCGCGACGGACGCGCTGAACGAGTACGTGAAGCACGTCGGCTCGGCCGTGTTCGCGGTGCCGCCCGGTGCCCGCGACGAGACCGACTTCCTCGGCTCCGGCCTCTTCGCCTGATCCCTGAGAGGACCCGCACTCCGTCCCAGGATCCGGCGGGCGCACTCCACGGCGCGCCGAAGCCTCCGCCCGTAGCGTCGTCGGCGATGTCCGGGAACAGTGCGAGAAGCGGCCTGACCAAGCGCGAGCGCCAGGAGCTCGCCCGAGCGCAGGCGCGGGAGCGCCGCGAAGCCGAGAGGCGCCGGCGGCGCCGGAACCGGCTGCTCGGGCAGGGCGGAGCGGTCGTCGGGCTCCTCGCGGTCGTGGCCCTGGTCTGCTGGAACGTCTGGTCGCAGCAGGAGGTCGCGAGCGCCGGCCCGGCGAACATGCTCAGCGACGGCATCGTCCTCGCGGGCGACGGCTCGGCCGTGACGGCGACGACGAGCGCGGCGATCGCTCCGGGAGCATCCCCCGTCCCGACCGACGAGAGCGCCACACGGGCAGGCGGAGTCGTCGCCGTCGACCTCTACGTCGACTACCTCTGCCCGTACTGCGGGCAGTTCGAGAAGGCGAACGCCGAGCAGCTGCAGTCGTGGCTGACGAAGGGGGCGATCACGCTCGAGATCCATCCGGTGGCGATCCTCGACTCCTCCTCGGCCGGCTCCGAGTACTCCAGCCGGGCCGCGAACGCCGCGGCGTGCGTCGCCGACGAGGATCCGGACCGCTTCCTCGCCGTGAACGCGGCGCTCTTCGCGCAGCAGCCGGCGGAGGGGACGACGGGCCTCGACGACGACGCTCTGCGGGCGCTGGTGACCGGAGCGGGCGTCACCGACGACGACGTCCTCGCCTGCATGACCGCGGGCGAGTTCCGGCCCTGGGTGAAGGCCGCGACCGAGCGGGCCACCTCGCTCCCCCTCGCGAACTCCTCGCTGCCGACGCTCGAGTCGACGCCCACCGTGCTGGTGAACGGCGAGCAGTACACGGGGAAGCCGGACGACGCGGCGGCGTTCGTCTCCTTCGTCACCTCGACGCTCGAGGCGGAGTCCGCGACCCCCTCTCCCTCTCCGAGTCCGGCGGGCTGATCCGGACCGCGAGGGACGGGATCGGCGCTGCACGCTGCAGCACCGGGCGGAGACGACGAGACCGGCCGGAGCATCGCTCCGGCCGGTCTCGTCGTAGGCGGGCGCCGAGGCGCCCGGGGCTCAGCCCTGCTTCTTGAGGCGGCTCGTCATGCGCGCGCGGGCGTTAGCATCGAGCTCCACCTTGCGGATGCGGACGACCTCGGGGGTGACCTCGACGCACTCGTCCTCGCGGGCGAACTCGAGGCACTCCTCGAGCGTCAGCTGACGCGACGGCGTCATCGACTCGAAGGTGTCGGAGGTGGACTGACGCATGTTGGTCAGCTTCTTCTCCTTGGTGATATTGACGTCCATGTCGTCGTTGCGCGAGTTCTCGCCGATCACCATGCCCTCGTAGACCTCCTCGGTGGGGTTCACGAAGAAGGTCATCCGCTCCTGGAGCGCGATGATGGCGAACGGGGTGACGACGCCGTTGCGGTCCGCGACGATCGACCCGTTGTTGCGGGTGACGATCGCGCCGGCCCACGGCTCGTAGCCGTGCAGGATCGCGTTCGCGATGCCGGTGCCGCGCGTGGTGGTGAGGAACTCGGTGCGGAAGCCGATCAGGCCGCGCGACGGAACGATGAACTCCATGCGGACCCAGCCGGTGCCGTGGTTCGACATGCCGTCCATGCGGCCCTTGCGGGCGGCGAGGAGCTGCGTGATCGCACCGAGGTACTCCTCCGGGGCGTCGATCGTGAGGTGCTCGAAGGGCTCATGCGTCTTGCCGTCGACCTGGCGGGTGACCACCTGGGGCTTGCCGACGGTCAGCTCGTAGCCCTCGCGGCGCATCTGCTCGACGAGGATGGCCAGCGCGAGCTCGCCGCGGCCCTGGACCTCCCACGAGTCGGGGCGTCCGATGTCGACGATCTTGAGCGACACGTTTCCGATGAGCTCGCGGTCGAGGCGGTCCTTGACCATGCGCGCCGTGAGCTTGTGGCCCTTCACCTTGCCGACCAGCGGCGAGGTGTTGGTGCCGATCGTCATCGAGATCGCCGGGTCGTCGACCGTGATGGCCGGCAGCGGGCGGATGTCCTCGGGGTCGGCGATGGTCTCGCCGATGGTGATCTCGGGGAAGCCCGCGATCGCGACGATGTCGCCGGGGCCCGCGGACTCGGCCGGGTAGCGGTCGAGCGCCTTCGTGATCAGCAGCTCGGTGATGCGCGCGTTGGTGTGGGTGCCGTCGTGGTGGACCCAGGCGACCGTCTGCCCCTTCTTGATCGTGCCGTTGAAGACGCGGAGGAGGGCGAGGCGGCCGAGGAACGGCGACGCGTCGAGGTTGGTGACGTGGGCCTGGAGGGGCGCGTCGTCGTCGTAGGTCGGCGCGGGGATGTGCTTGAGGATCGCCTCGAACAGCGGCTCCAGGTCCTCGGCGTCCGGCAGCGTGCCGTCCTCGGGCTTGTTCGCCGAGGCGCGGCCGGCCTTGCCGGAGGCGTAGACCACGGGGACGTCGAGGATCGCGTCGAGGTCGAGGTCCGGCACGTCGTCGGCCATGTCCGAGGCGAGGCCGAGGAGCAGGTCCTGGCTCTCGGCGACGACCTCGTCGATGCGCGCGTCGGGGCGGTCGGTCTTGTTGACCAGGAGGATGACGGGGAGCTTCGCCTCGAGCGCCTTGCGCAGCACGAAGCGGGTCTGGGGCAGCGGGCCCTCGGACGCGTCGACGAGGAGGCAGACGCCGTCGACCATCGACAGGCCGCGCTCGACCTCGCCGCCGAAGTCGGCGTGGCCCGGGGTGTCGATGACGTTGATGGTGATGGGACCGTCGCTCGCGTGCTTGCCGCTGTACGAGACAGCGGTGTTCTTCGCGAGGATCGTGATGCCCTTCTCGCGCTCGAGCTCGTTGGAGTCCATCGCGCGCTCGTCCACGTGGGCGTGCGCGTCGAAGGAGTTCGTCTGCTTGAGCATGGCGTCGACCAGCGTGGTCTTGCCATGGTCGACGTGGGCGACGATCGCGACGTTGCGCAGGTCGGAGCGGGTGGCACTTGCCATGGATACGGACTCGTCTCGTGTTCTCGTGCAAAAGGGGGACCATCCATCGTACCGCAGCGAGGCGTCCGCACGGCGAAGGGCCCCGGATCCCCGCTCCGGAGGGCTCCGAGGAGCGCTCCAGGCGGGGCCGGGGCCCAGGTGACGGTCGGTCAGACCGCGAACTCGATGCCGGCGCCGGGGATGGCGTCGAGCAGCTCGCGGGTGTACTCCTGCTGCGGCGAGTCGAACACGGTGTCCGTCGGGGCGTGCTCGACGATCCTGCCCTTCTGCATCACGCAGACGTCGTCGGCGATCACGCGGACCACCGCCAGGTCGTGCGTGATGAACAGGTAGGTCAGCCCGAGCTCGGCCTGCAGGTCGGCGAGGAGGCGGAGGATCTGCGCCTGGACGAGGACGTCCAGAGCCGACACGGCCTCGTCGAGCACCACGATCTCCGGCTTCAGCGCGAGCGCGCGGGCGATCGCCACGCGCTGGCGCTGGCCGCCGGAGAGCTCGTTCGGGTACCGGCTCGCGATCACGCGCGGGAGGGACACCTGGTCGAGCAGCTCGAGGACGCGCTCGCGCTGCGACGTCCGGTCGCCGACCTTGTGCACCCGCAGCGGCTCCGAGATGGTGTTGCCGATGTTGTGCAGCGGGTCGAGCGAGCCGTACGGGTCCTGGAACACCGGCTGCATGGAGCGCCGGAGCGCCAGCATGTCGCGGCCCTTGAGCTTCTCGGTCCGTCGGCCGGCGATCGAGATCGCGCCGGACGTCGCCGTCTCGAGGCCCAGCACCAGGCGGGCGATCGTCGACTTGCCCGATCCGGACTCGCCCACGAGCGCCGTGGTGGTGCCCTTCGGGATCGAGAACGACACGTTGTCGACGGCGGTGAAGTCCTCGGCCTTCAGGCCGCCGCGGCGGATCTTGAAGACCTTGGTGAGGCCGTCGACCTCGATCATCGGGGCGCCCGAGGCGACCGCGCCGGCGTGGTGCGCGGCGCCCGCGCCGACCATGTCGACCTCGCGGACGGCCTCCGACTCGCCGGGGACCGACTCCACGGCCCGGCCGGCCGTCGACTGGATGCGGCGCGACGCGAGGCTGGGCGCCGCCGCGATCAGGCGCTGCGTGTAGGGGTGCTGCGGGTTCTGCAGCACCTCCACCGAGGCGCCGGACTCGACGATGCGGCCCTTGTACATGACGATGAGCTTCTCGGCGCGCTCGGCGGCGAGGCCCAGGTCGTGCGTGATGAAGAGCAGCGCGGTGCCGTCGGTCTTCGTCAGAGTCTCGAGGTGGTCGAGGATCCGGCGCTGGACCGTGACGTCGAGCGCCGAGGTGGGCTCGTCGGCGATCAGCAGCTGGGGAGCCGCGGCCAGGCCGATGCCGATCAGCACGCGCTGGCGCATGCCGCCCGAGAACTGGTGCGGGAACTGCTTGAGGCGCTTCTCCGCGTCGGCGAGGCCCGCGTTCTGCAGGACCTCGATCGCCTTGGCGCGCACCTCCTTGCGACCGGTCGCGAGGCCGTTGGCCTTGATGGTCTCCTCGACCTGGAAGCCGACCGACCACACGGGGTTCAGGTTCGACATCGGGTCCTGCGGGACGTAGCCGATCCGGCGGCCGCGGATGTCCTCGAGCTCGGTCCTCGTCGCCTTCGCGAGGTCCTTGCCGTCGAACAGCACGGAGCCGGCGGTGACCTGGCCGGTGCCGGGGAGCAGGCCGATGATCGCGGCGGCGGTCGTCGACTTGCCGGAGCCCGACTCCCCCACGATCGCGACGGTCTGGCCGTGCTCGATCGTGAGGCTCACGCCGCGGAGGGCGGGGACCAGTCCGCTGCCGGTCTGGAAGCCGACCTCGAGGTCGGTGACCTCGAGCAGCGGCCCGTGCGGTGCGTTCGGTGTCGTGGCGGTCATCGGAGGGCCCTCGCCTTCGGGTCGAGCGCGTCGCGGAGCGATTCGCCGAGGAGGATGAAGCTCAGCACCGTGACCGTCAGGGCGATCGACGGGTAGATCAGCGTCTGCGGGTTGGTGCGCAGATCGCGCTGGGCCTGGCTGATGTCGTTGCCCCACGACATGACCGAGCCGGGCAGGCCGACGCCGAGGAACGACAGCGTCGCCTCCGCGGTGATGGCCGCGCCGAGCGAGATCGTCGTGACGACGATGACGGGAGCGATCGAGTTCGGCAGCACGTGCCGGAACAGGATCGCCATGCGGGAGAGGCCGGTCGCGGTGGCGGCGCCGACGAAGTCGGCCTGCTTCACGCGGAGGACCTCGGAGCGCAGGACGCGCGCCGTCGTCGGCCAGGCGAACGCGCCGATCGCCAGGGCGATGACGAACACGTTCCGGTAGGCCGAGAAGACGGACATGATGACGACCGCGGCGAGGATGTAGGGGATCGAGAAGAAGATGTCGCCGAGGCGCATGATCACGGTGTCGACCCAGCCGCCGAAGAAGCCGGCCAGAGCGCCGCCGATGACGCCGGAGACCGTCGTGATCACGATCACGATGAGGCCGACGGTCAGCGACGTGGACGTGCCGTGGATGATCCGCGAGAAGACGTCGCAGCCCTGCTTGGTGTAGCCGAGCAGGCTGCCGTCGCCGGGGCCCTGGTTGCTGAACGAGAGCGCGCACTGGCGGGGGTCCACCGAGGTGAACAGGCCCGGGAACAGCGCGACGGCGATGATGACGAGGATCAGGACGCCCGAGATCCAGAACATGGGCCGCTTGCGCAGGTCGCGCCACGCGTCGGTCCAGAGGTTGCTGGGCTTCTCGTCGAGGCTGACGGCGTCGACCGACGCGATCGGCGTCTCCTCGAGCGGGGCCACGAAGTGGTCGATGCGGCGGGCCTTCTGCGCGCCGCCGGTGGACTCATTTGGCATAGCGGATCCTCGGGTCGAGTACGGCGTAGAGCAGGTCGACGAGGATGTTCACCACGAGGTAGAACAGCACCATGACCGTGACGAAGGAGACGACGGTCGGCCGCTCACCTCGGATGATCGCCTGATAGAGCGTGTTCCCGACTCCGGGAACGTTGAAGATGCCCTCGGTCACGGTCGCGCCGACGATCAGGAGGCCGAAGTCGGCTCCGAACTGCGTCGTGACCGGGATGAGCGAGTTGCGCAGGACGTGCACGGGGATGACGCGGCGTCGCGAGAGCCCCTTGCTGTACGCGGTGCGGACGAAGTCCGAGCCGGCCGTCTCGATGACCGAGCCGCGCGTGAGGCGGATGGCCGACGCGACCACGAACAGGGCGAGCACGATCGCGGGCAGCAGCAGCCTCTGGAACGACGCGTCGGCTCCGACGGTCGGAGGGAACCATCCCAGCTGGATCGCGAAGAAGGACTGCGCGATGAAGCAGAGCACGAAGATCGGCACCGACACGAGCAGGAGGCTGACGACCAGGGCGCTCGCGTCGAAGAAGCTGCCCTTGCGCAGACCGCTGATGAGGCCGATGGTCAGCGCGACGACGATCTCGATGACGATCGCCATCATGGCGAGCGTCAGGGTGACCGGGAAGGTGCGGGCGAGGATCTCGTTGACGGACTGGCCGGAGAACGAGATGCCGAAGTCGCCGCGGACGACGCCTCCCAGGTAGTACAGGTACTGGACGAAGAAGGGCTCGTTCAGGTGGTACTGCTCCTCGAGGCGGGCGAGGAGTGCGGGGCTCGGCGTCTTGTCGCCGAAGAGCGACAGGAGCGGGTTCCCCGGCATGGAGAAGACCATGAAGTAGATGAGGAACGTGGTGCCGATGAGCACGGGGACGGCTTGCAGGATGCGTCGGACGATGTAGGCGAGCATGTCAGCCCAGCCGGTTCCGGAGTCGCATGGATGGGGACCTCATTCGATTGTGACCGAAACAGGGCGCTCCGCCCGTGCCGTGACCTGGTGGCCGACGGCACGGGCGAAGCGCCCCAGTGGTTCGAGCTTAGTTCTTGGTGATCTCGTAGTAGAGCGGCACCGAGTTCCAGCCGAACTCGACGTTCGACACGCCCTCGCCGTAGCCGCCGGTCACGTTCGCGTACCAGAGGGGCAGCGACGGGAGGTCCTTCAGGAGGATCTCCTGGGCCTGCTGGAACGTCTTGTTCGCAGCGTCGGCGTCGGCGTCCGACAGGCCCTGCTGGAGCAGGGTGTCGAACTCGGGGTTCGAGTAGTCGCCGTCGTTGGACGAGGCGCCGGTCACGTAGAGCGGTCCGAGGAAGTTGTAGAGGCTCGGGTAGTCGGCCTGCCATCCGGTCCGGAACGCGGTCTCGATCGAGCGGTCGACGATCTTGGTGCGCGCCTCGGCGAAGGTCGGGTACGCGTCGCCCTCGGCGTCGATGCCCAGCGTGTTCTTGATCGAGTTGGTCACCGCGTCGACCCAGCCCTGGTGGCCGCCGTCGGCGTTGTAGGCGATCTTGAAGGTGCCGTCCCAGGGGCTGATCGCGTCGGCCTGAGCCCACAGCGCCTTGGCCTCGTCGGGGTTGTACTCGAGCACGTCGGCGCCGGAGAGGGCGTCGCTGTAGCCGTCGATCACCGGGGAGGTGAAGTCGGAGGCCGGGGTGCGGGTGCCCTCGAAGATCACGTCGGTGATCTCCTTGCGGTCGAAGGACATCGAGATCGCCTGGCGGCGGAGCTGGCCCTCCTCGCCGTCGAAGTGCGGGAGACGGCCCGGGATGGTGAAGGACTGGAACACGGCCGAGGGCTGGTTCACGGCGCGGTCGCCGAGGTCGCTCTCGAAGGTGCCGAAGGCGGAGTCCGGGATCTGGTCGATCACGTCGACGTTGCCGCCGAGGAGGTCGGCGTAGGAGGCGTCCTGGGTGGCGTAGAAGACGATCTTCAGGCCGCCGTTCTGGGCCTCGCGGGGGCCGGTGTACTCGTCGTTCTTGACGAGCTCGATCTGGACGTCGTGCTGCCACGCGTCGTCGCCGTCGAGCTTGTACGGGCCGTTGCCGATCGGGTTCTCACCGAAGGCGGCCATGTCGTCGAACGCGGCGGCGGGCAGCGGGTAGTACGCCGAGTAGCCGAGGCTGATCGGGAAGTCCGACTGCGGGGACTTGAGAGCGACGGTGAAGGTGGTGTCGTCCACGGCCTTGAGGCCGGTGAGCTCGCTGTCCTCGGTGTCGCTGAAGCCCTCGAAGTTCGAGAAGAACGACGCGCTGAGCTGGTTGTTCGACAGCTTGGCGCCGTAGTTCCAGGCGTCGATGAACGAGGTGGAGGTGACCGGGTCGCCGTTCGTGAAGGTCAGGCCCGACTTGATTGTGATCGTGTAGTTCTGCGCGTCGTCCGACTCGATGGACTCGGCGACGTCGTTCTCGGGGGCGCCCTTGGCGTCGTAGTAGACCAGGCCCGCGAAGATCTCGTCGAGGATCTTGCCGCCGCCCACCTCGTTGGTGTTCGTCGGGATCAGCGGGTTCTGCGGCTCGGAGCCGTTCGTGGAGATGATCGCGGCGGCGTCGCCTCCCGATGCACCTCCGCCCGAGTCGTTCGAGCTGCTGCAGCCGGCCAGGACCAGCGTGCTCGCGGCGACGAGCGCCAGAGCCCCGAATCCGTAACGTCTGATGTTCACTATTCCTCCAGTGATGTGGGGGCGCGCGAGAAGTGGTTTCCCTGACGCGTGGAGTGCCGTGCGCGTGGCGACGGCGGCGGCGCACGAGACTGGTGGCCGTCGCGCGGATGCCTTCAACGAGACTATGTATTCGCCCGCTATCTGCACAAAAGCATGTGGCAACCGTTACACAGCGGTAACCGGGAGGTGGAATCCTTGCGGGGTTCTGCACGAAACGTGCGTACCGGGCGGCCGTCGCGCAACACATCGACTTCAGAGGAGACGCACGGAGTGTCCACCGACCTGTCAGGATCCGCGCCCGGACGGCGCCGGATCCGCATCGAGATCCTGCTGGTCCTCGGGCTCTCGCTGGGCGCCTCCGCGGTCTACTCGGTGGTCTCCATCGCCAACCGGCTCACCCGCTCGACCGCACTGGCCGACCAGACCGCGACGATCAACGGCGCCCTCAGCGACCGCCCGGGCTTCGACCTCGTCTACCAGCTGCTCGCGCTCTTCTTCGACCTGGTGCCGGTGGCCCTCTGCGCGTTCCTGCTCTGGCAGAGCTCGGGCCGTCCGCTCGGGCGCCTGGGGCTCGACCTGCGCCGGCCGTTCGCGGACCTGGGGACCGGGACCGTCCTCGCGGTGGCGATCGGCGCGCCGGGCATCGCGCTGTACGCCGTCGGACGCGCGCTGGGCATCACCGTGGCGGTGGTGGCCTCGCCGCTGGACGCGTACTGGTGGACGGTGCCGGTGCTCGTGCTCTCCGCGATCCGGGCGGGAGTGCAGGAGGAGGTCGTCGTGATCGGGTACCTCTTCGCCCGCCTGGGCGATCTGGGCTGGGGGCGGTGGCGGATCCTGGTGACCAGTGCGCTGCTCCGGGGCAGCTACCACCTGTACCAGGGCATCGGGCCCTTCATCGGGAACGTGGTCATGGGCCTGGTGTTCGGACTGTTCTACCAGCGCTTCGGACGCACCCTGCCCCTGGTGATCGCCCACTCGATCATCGACATCGTCTCGTTCGTCGGCTACCCGCTGGCCGTCGCCCTCTGGCCCGAGCTGTTCGCGCCGCCGGCTCCGCGGACGTGACGACGGACCGATCGCATCCGAGGAGCCGCAGGACCGCGCCGCGCTCGACGGCGGCTCTCAGGAGCCGGGGCGTGACACCCGCACGGTGGAGCTGCTCGCTCGTCGCTACTCCGTCGAGCCCTGCCGGCACCTCCACCACGCGTTCCCCTCGGTCGGGCTCCCTCGTGCATCGGGGTCGCCGTGCGCCGTTCCCCCCGGATCGGGAGGACTGCGACCCACTCCGCGCCTGTGAGGGACCGACCGTGTCTGCAACCGAGGGTGGGAGAGCCGGGAACGGGCTCGAGGCTCCGTTGCTGCTCTCTCACCCTCGGTTGCGGACGAGCGCGTGCGGGCGGATCAGGCGAAGGCCTCGATGGGCGGGCAGGCGCAGACGAGGTTGCGGTCGCCGTAGGCCTGGTCGATCCGGCGGACCGGCGGCCAGTACTTGCCGCGCACCAGCGAGCGGACCGGGTAGACGGCCTCCTCGCGGCTGTACGGGTGCGTCCACTCCTCGGCCGTCAGGCACTCGGCGGTGTGCGGGGCGCCGCGCAGCGGGTTGTCGTCCACCGGCCACTCCCCCGCGCCGACGCGGTCGGCCTCGGCCCGGATCCCGATCATCGCGTCGATGAAGCGGTCGATCTCGGCGAGGTCCTCGCTCTCCGTCGGCTCGACCATCAGGGTCCCGGCGACGGGGAAGCTCATGGTCGGCGCGTGGAAGCCGTAGTCGACGAGGCGCTTGGCGACGTCGTCCACGGTCACTCCGGTCGCCGCCGTCAGCGGGCGGATGTCGAGGATGCACTCGTGGGCGACGAGCCCGTTGTCCCCCGTGTAGAGCACCGGGTAGTGCTCGCGGAGGCGCGCAGCGACGTAGTTGGCCGAGAGGACGGCCGCCCCGGTCGCGGCCCGCAGGCCCTCCTCGCCCATCATCCGGGCGTACGCCCACGAGATCGGCAGGATGCCGGGGCTGCCGTAGGGCGCTGCCGACACCGGTGCGCCGCCGTGGACGATCCGCTCGCCCTGCGTGCCCACGCCGTGCTCGAGCCGCTGCGCGAGCGGGTGACCGGGCAGGAACGGCGCGAGGTGCGCCTTCGCGGCGACGGGACCGACGCCGGGACCGCCTCCGCCGTGCGGGACGCAGAACGTCTTGTGCAGGTTGAGGTGCGAGACGTCGCCGCCGAAGTCTCCGAAGCGGGCGAAGCCCAGAAGCGCGTTGAGGTTCGCGCCGTCCACGTACACCTGTCCGCCGGCCTCGTGGACGAGGCGGCAGATCTCGGCGACCTCGTGCTCGTAGACGCCGTGGGTCGACGGGTAGGTGATCATCAGCGCGGCGAGGGAGCCCGCGTGCTCGGCGATCTTCGCCCGGAGGTCGTCCAGGTCGACGTTGCCGAGCTCGTCGCAGGCCACGACGACGACGCGCATGCCGGCGAGGACCGCGCTCGCGGCGTTGGTGCCGTGGGCGCTCGAGGGGATCAGGCAGACCGTGCGGTCCTCGTCGCCGTTCGACCGGTGCCAGCCGCGGATCGCCAGCAGGCCCGCGAGCTCGCCCTGCGAGCCGGCGTTGGGCTGGAGCGACACGGAGTCGTAGCCGGTGAGGTGGGCGAGCCACCCCTCCAGCTGGTCGATCAGCGCCAGCGAGCCCTGCACGTCCGCCTCGGGGGCGAACGGGTGCAGGTCCGCGAACTCGGGCCAGCTGACCGCCTCCATCTCGGTGGCGGCGTTGAGCTTCATGGTGCAGGAGCCGAGCGGGATCATGCCGCGGTCCAGCGCGTAGTCCGAGTCGGCGAGGCGCTTGAGGTAGCGCATCATCGAGGTCTCGCTGTGGTGGCTGCTGAAGACCGGGTGCACGAGGAAAGGCGTGCGGCGGTCGAGCTCGGCGGGGATGCTCCGCGCGGAGCCGCCGAGGAAGCCGAACGACGAGTCCAGCTGCCCGACGGCGGTCGCGACGGCGATCACCTCGAGGTCGGTGACCGTCTCGTCGATCGACACCGAGACCGTGTCGGCGTCGACCAGGCGCACGTCGAAGCCGGCCTCGCGGGCGCGGGCGACCGCCGCCTCCGCACCGCCGGGCACGACGACCGAGACGGTGTCGAAGAAGTCGGCGTGCCGGAGGGAGTGGCCCCGGTCGAGGAGGAGGCGCGCGAGGAGCGCGGCCCGGCCGTGCACGCGCTCGGCGATCGCGGCGAGCCCGTCCGGTCCGTGGTAGACCGCGTACATCGCCGCCATGACCGCCAGGAGGACCTGCGCGGTGCAGATGTTCGAGGTCGCCTTCTCGCGGCGGATGTGCTGCTCGCGGGCCTGGAGGGACAGGCGATAGGCGGGGTGGCCGTCCGCGTCCTGGCTGACGCCGACGAGACGGCCGGGCAGCTGGCGCTCGAGTCCCTTGCGGACGGCGAGGTAGCCGGCGTGCGGTCCTCCGAAGCCCAGCGGGACGCCGAAGCGCTGCGTGGTGCCGACCGCGACGTCCGCGCCGAGCTCGCCCGGCGAGCGCACCAGGGTCAGCGCGAGCAGGTCGGCGGCGACGACGGCCAGGCCTCCGTGGGCCTTCACCGCGGCGAGCACCGCCGACGGATCCCAGAGGTGCCCGGACGCGCCGGGGTACTGCACGAGGGCGCCGAAGCACTCCGGCACCTCCTCCGCGGCGGTGCGCGAGAGCGGGAGCTCGACGATGCGGATGCCGACGGCCTCCGCGCGGCCGCGCAGCAGCGCGAGGGTCTGCGGGAGAGCGTCGGAGTCGACGACGAAGACGTCGGTGCGCGCCTTCGAGGCGCGGCGCGCGAGCAGCATGGCCTCGACGACGGCCGTGCCCTCGTCGAGCATCGACGCGCCGGCCGTGTCGAGGCCGGTGAGGTCGGAGACCATCGTCTGGAAGTTGATCAGCGCCTCCAGGCGCCCCTGCGAGATCTCGGGCTGGTACGGCGTGTAGGCCGTGTACCAGCTGGGGTTCTCGAGCACGTTGCGCTTGATCACCGCGGGGGTGTGCGTGCCGTAGTAGCCGAGGCCGATCATCGGCCGACGCACCGTGTTCCTCGCGGCGAGGGCGCGCAGCTCGGCGAGCGCCTCCGTCTCGGTGGCCGGAGCGGGCAGCACCCGCGGGAGGTCGCGGACGTGGATCGACTCGGGGACGGCGGCGGTGACGAGCTCCTCCACGGAGTCGTAGCCGAGAGCCGCGAGCATGGTGCGCTGCGCGTCGGCGTCGGTCCCGATGTGGCGGGACTCGAAGGCGCCGGGGGTCCTGGTGGCCGCCATCTACTCGCCGACCAGCTCGGTGTAGGCGGCCGAGTCGAGGAGGCCGTCGGGCAGGGCGTCGAAGCGGACCCGGATCAGCCACCCCTCGCCGAACGGGTCGGAGTTGACGAGCTCGGGGCTGTCGACGACGGCCGTGTTGGCCTCGAGGACCTCGCCGTCGACGGGGGCGAACAGCTCGCCCACCGACTTGGTCGACTCGATCTCGCCGACGACGCTGCCGCCCTCGACGCGGGCTCCCGCCTCGGGGAGCTCGACGAAGACGACGTCGCCCAGCTTGTCCGCGGCGTAGGCGGTGATGCCGACGGTCGCGACCTCTCCGTCGACCCGGATCCACTCGTGGTCGGAGGTGTACTGCAGCTCGGTGGGCACGGCCATGTCAGTTCTTCTTTCTCGAGTAGAAGGGGAGCTCGGTGACGGTCATCGGGAGGCGCGTGCCGCGGATGTCGACGGCGAGCGCCGTCCCGGGCTGCGCGGAGGCGGGGGCGACGTAGGCCATCGCGATCGGGACGCCCAGGGTCGGCGAGAGGACGCCGCTGGTGACCACTCCGACCTCGTCGTCGCCGGAGAGGACGGTGTAGTCGGCACGGGCGGCGCGGCGGCCCTCGCCGACGAGCCCGACGAGCACGGGAGCGTCTCCGGAGGGACCCTCCTCGCTGGCCGCGCGGCCGACGAAGTCGATCGGCTTCCCGAAGGCGACGACGCGGCCGAGGCCGGCCTGTGCGGGGAAGACGTCGCGGGAGAGTTCGTGGCCGTAGAGCGGCATGCCCGCCTCGAGGCGGAGGGTGTCGCGGGCGGCGAGGCCGGCGGGGACGAGGCCCGCTCCGGCGCCGGTCTCGGCGAGAGCCTGCCAGAGCGCGGGAGCGGAGTCGGGCGAGACGTAGATCTCGAAGCCGTCCTCGCCCGTGTACCCGGTGCGCGCGATCAGGATCGGGTGCGCCTCGAAGGTCGCGGGCACGGCGCGGTAGTAGCGCAGCTCCGCGAGCAGGCGGGCGGCGTCGTCCGTGTCGAGCACCGACTCCGCTCCCCGCTCGGTCTCGACGGCGAGGCCCTGGACGTTCTGCAGGATCTCGAGCGAGCGCGGGCCCTGCAGCGCGATGAGGGCGACGTCGTCGCTCTCGTCGAACAGCTCGCACTCGAACATCGCGGTGCGGTCGCGGAGCGTCTCGACGACGATGTGCCGGTTGGCCGCGTTCGCGACGACCATGAAGCGGTCCTCGCCCGTGCGGTAGACGACGAGGTCGTCGATCACGCCGCCCGTGCGCTCCAGGAGAAGGGCGTACTTCGCGCGGCCGGCGGCGACGGCCGAGATGTCGCTCGCCAGCGCGTAGTCGAGGGCGTCGACCGCCTCGGGGCCGACGACGAGGATCTCGGCCATGTGCGAGAGGTCGAAGAGGCCGGCGGCGGTGCGCACGGCGTGGTGCTCGGCGAGATCGCCGGAGTAGCGGACCGGCATCTGCCACCCGGCGAAGTCGGTGAAGGACGCGCCGGCGGCGACGTGCACCTCGTGCAGGGGCGAGTAGCGGGCTTCGGGGCTGGTCGTCGGGGTCTCGGACATGAGTTCTCCATTTCGTCGCAGTGCTGGACTCGCGCCGCGTTCGCGGCAGAGCACAGCAGTGCCGTGGGAACTCCCCCTCTGTCGTGGAGCCTGAGAGATTCGCGCCGCCCCGAGGGGTCGAGCGCTTTCACCATGGGCGGATCCGAGCGGATCGCTTTCCAGAGTGGCCAGTTCGACGCGGTACAAGACCTGAGAGATTGGCGGGGAGGCTTGCTCCTTCGGTGCCGACCGGAGTCGGCTCTCCCGCGTCGCGTATTGCGGCCCGGTATTCGGTTGTGCGGTCAGCCTAGCGGTGAGGGCGGACCCTGCGCGGCGTGTCGCCTCTTCCGCTAGGTGTTCAGGTGTTCGTGACACTAAGGTTATCTCAGCACTTACAGTCGGTGCGACTCTTAGTAGGGGGCACCGGATGTCGGACGTGCAGCTCGCCGTGTCGACGGTGATCTTCGCCCTGCGGCCGCACCCGGAGACCGGAGCGAGCACCGTCTGGATCCCCGTCGTCCGGCGCATCCGCGAGCCGTTCGAGGGACTCTGGGCACTGCCCGGCGGACCGCTGCATCCGGACGAGGACCTCGCCGAGTCGGCCCGCCGCACTCTCCGCGAGACCACGGGCCTGGCTCCGCGCTACCTCGAGCAGCTCTACGCCGTCGGCGGCACCGACCGCTCCCCCGGCGAGGACCGCGTCGTGTCGATCGTCTACTGGGCGCTCGTGCGCTCCGCCGAGGCCGACGAGGCCATCGTGGGAGAGAACGTCGCCTGGCTCTGCACCGATCTGCCGCTCGAGCTCGCCTTCGACCACGGACTGATCGTCGACTACGCCCTCTGGCGCCTGCGCAACAAGATGGAGTACTCCCGCATCGCGCAGGCCTTCCTCGGCGGCGCCTTCACCCTGTCCCAACTGCGGGAGGTCCACGAGGCCGTCCTGCAGAAGCCCCTCGACCCGGCCAACTTCCGCCGGACGATCGAGAGCTCCGGCACCGTGGTGCCCACCGGGGAGCGCCTGACGGGCACCCGCCACCGTCCCCCGCGCCTCTACCGCTACGACGAGTCGGCGGCGCTCGTCGACAACGGCCCGCTGCCCGTCTGAGCGCGCCGCCCGACTCCCCCACCCGCCTCACGAGGAGAACACCGTGACATCCGTCGACAGCACCATCCGGCTCATCGAGGGCGGCTCCGCGCCCGGCGCCACCTGCGCGCCCGAGCTCGCGGAGGCCCCCTGGTCGTTCGACCTCGGCCTGCCCGCCTACGGGCCCGGCGCCTCCCAGGCCGACCCGATCCCGGCCGACGCCCCGGTCCAGGGACGTCTGCCGGAGGAGTACACGACGGCGAGCGCCGACGAGCTGCACCACCGCATCCTCGCGGCGAAGGAGACGCTCGGCGAGCGGGTCGTCGTGCTCGGGCACTTCTACCAGCGGGACGAGGTGGTGCAGTACGCCGACTACGTGGGCGACTCGTTCCAGCTGGCGAAGGCGGCGACGAGCCGGCCCGACGCCGAGGCGATCGTCTTCTGCGGCGTGCACTTCATGGCGGAGACGGCCGACATCCTCTCCGGACCGGAGCAGGCCGTGATCCTCCCGAACCTGGCGGCCGGCTGCTCGATGGCGGACATGGCCGACATCGACTCCGTCGAGGACGCCTGGGCCGAGCTCACCGAGCTCTACGGCACCGAGCCGGACGCCGACGGCCGCGTGCCGCTCGTCCCGGTCACGTACATGAACTCCTCCGCCGCGCTGAAGGCGTTCTGCGGCCGCAACGGAGGCGTGGTCTGCACCTCCTCGAACGCGGCGACCGTGCTCGAGGACGCGTTCGCGCGCGGACAGCGGGTGCTGTTCTTCCCCGACCAGCACCTCGGCCGCAACACCGCCAAGGCGATGGGCGTGCCGCTGGAGCGGATGCCGATGTGGAACCCGCGGAAGCCGCAGGGCGGCTCCGACACCGCGACGCTCCTGGACGCGCAGGTGATCCTCTGGCACGGCTTCTGCTCGGTGCACAAGCGCTTCACGACGGCCCAGATCGCGAAGGCGCGCGCCGAGCACCCGGGCGTGCGCGTGATCGTGCACCCGGAGTGCCCGATGGCGGTCGTCGACGCGGCCGACGAGTACGGCTCGACCGACTACATCGTGAAGGCGATCCAGGCGGCACCCGCGGGATCGACCTTCGCGATCGGCACCGAGATCAACCTGGTGCAGCGCCTCGCCGTCCAGTACCCGCAGCACACGATCTTCTGCCTCGACGACGTGGTCTGCCCCTGCTCGACCATGTACCGCATCCACCCCGGCTACCTCGCCTGGGTGCTCGAGGGACTGGTCGCGGGGACGGTGCTCAACCGGATCGAGGTCGCGGAGTCGGTGCAGGCCGAGGCGCGCATCGCCCTCGAGCGGATGCTCGCGGCCGTTCCGCCCGCCGGGCCGGCGGCGGTCTGACATGGCGCGGGTCGTCGTCGTCGGCAGCGGCATCGCCGGGCTGGTCGCCGCGCTGACGGCGCAGCACCGCCACGAGGTGCTGCTCGTCACCAAGGGCGCGCTGGCGGAGTCGTCGACGCGCGCCGCGCAGGGCGGGATCGCCGCGGTCACGGCGCCGGGCGACTCCGTGGCGCTGCACGTGGAGGACACGCTCACCGCCGGTGCGGGCCTCGCCGTGCGCTCGGCGGTCGAGGTGCTCTGCGCCGAGGGGCCGGAGGCGGTCGCGGTGCTGCAGGAGTGGGGCGTCGGCTTCGACCGCGAGGGCGGCGAGCTGGCGCGGGGACTCGAGGGCGCCCACTCGCGTCCGCGGATCCTGCACGTCGGCGGCGACGCGACGGGCGCCGCGATCGAGGCCGCGCTCGTGGCGGCGGTGCGGGCCTCGTCCGTCGAGGTGCGCGAGCACGCCGCCCTGGTCGACCTGGTGCGGGAGGGCGGCTCGGTCACGGGCGCCGACGTCCTGCACGACGGCGTGCTCGAGCGCCTGGCGGCCGACGCGGTCGTGCTGGCCACCGGAGGCGCCGGGCAGCTCTACCGGCACACCACCAATCCGTCCGTCGCGACCGGGGACGGGCTCGCCGCCGCCCTGCGGGCGGGAGCGGAGACGGCGGACCTGGAGTTCTACCAGTTCCACCCGACCACGCTCGCGCTGCCGGGCGGCTTCCTCGTCTCGGAGGCGGTGCGCGGCGAGGGCGCGGTGCTGCGCGACGCCGCGGGCGAGCGGTTCCTGGCCGGGGTGCACCCCGAGGCCGAGCTGGCGCCGCGCGACGTCGTGGCGCGCGCGATCGCGGAGCGGATGCGGCTGCAGGGCGGACTGCCCGTGCACCTGGACGCCCGGGCGATCGACCCCGAGGTGCTGGCGAAGAGGTTCCCGACGATCTCGGCGGCCTGCCGCGAGAACGGGCTCTCGCTCGCCGACGACCTGCTGCCCGTGACTCCGGCCGCGCACTACTGGATGGGCGGGATCGCGACCGACCTGGACGGGCGCACCAGCCTCCCCGGGCTGCTCGCAGTGGGCGAGGTCGCCCGCACCGGCGTCCACGGCGCGAACCGCCTCGCCTCCAACAGCCTGCTCGAGGGCGTCGTGTTCGCGCGCCGCGCGGCGCTCGCCCTCGACTCCCTCTCCTGGAGCGGCGGCCCGGTCGCCCCTCCCCGCGCCGTCGTCCCGATGACGCTCGACCGCACCGCTCTCCAGGACGCGATGTGGGCGGGAGCCGGCCTCTCCCGGGACGCGGCGGGGCTCACAGCGGCGCGCGACGCGCTCGTCGCCTCCGCCTCGCCCGCTCCGCTCGGACTGAGGACGCTCGAGGACGCGAACCTGCTGACCTGCGCCCTCGCTCTGATCGACGCCGCGCTCGCGCGCACGCACTCCGTCGGCGCCCACCACCGCACCGACTCCCCCGACCCCGCGACGGCGAGCGCCGCCGCCCCCACCAGAGAGGCGGCCCTTCCGTGCTGACCCGCCAGAGCATCGACCGCGTCGTCACCCTCGCCCTCGAGGAGGACGCGCCCTGGGGCGACCTGACCTCCGACACCCTCCTCCCCGCGGACGCCACCGCGAGCGCCGCCCTCGTGGCCCGCGAGCCCGGCGTCTTCAGCGGCGGCGCCGTCCTCGTCGGCACGATGCGGCAGGTCGACTCCCGGATCCGCTGCTCGGTGCTCGTGGAGGACGGCGCGGTCTTCGAGGCCGGGCAGACCCTCGCCCGCATCGAGGGCCCCGCGGGCGGCGTGCTCCGCGGCGAGCGCGTCGCGCTCAACCTCGTGCAGCGGATGAGCGGCATCGCCACCCTGACGGCGCAGTACGTCGCTGCGGTGGAGGGGACGCGCGCCCGCATCGTCGACACCCGCAAGACCACGCCGGGTCTGCGCGCGCTCGAGAGGCACGCCGTCCGCAGCGGCGGCGGCCGCAACCACCGCTTCTCGCTCTCGGACGCGGTGCTGGCGAAGGACAACCACCTCGCGGTGCTCGCCGCGCGCGGGATCGACCTGACCGCGGCCCTGCGGGCGGCGCGCGCCTCGATCCCGCACACGGCGCACCTCGAGGTCGAGGTCGACCGGCTCGACCAGATCGAGCCCGCGCTGGCGGGAGGCGCGGACACGATCATGCTCGACAACTTCACCCCCGAACTGCTCCGCCAGGGCGTCGCCCTCATCGGAGGGCGGGCCGTGGTCGAGGCGAGCGGCGGCGTCGACCTCTCGACCGTGCGCGCGATCGCGGAGGCGGGGGTCGACGTGATCTCCGTCGGCGCGCTCACCCACAGCGTCCGCTCGCTCGACCTCGGCCTGGACATCGCGGTCGAGTGATCTACCTCGACCACGCCGCGACCTCGCCCGTGCGCCGCGAGGTGCTGGAGGCCATGTGGCCGTTCCTCACCGCCGAGTACGGCAACCCGTCGAGCAGCCACTCGCTCGGCGACGCCGCGGCGCGCGCGCTGGAGACGGCGCGCGCTCACGTGGCCCGCTTCCTCGGCGGCCGCGCCTCCGAGACGCTCTTCACCTCCGGCGGCACGGAGTCGATCAACACGGCGGTCAAGGGCCTCGCGCTGGGGTCGCCGCGCGGACGGCACCTGGTGATCTCGGCGCTCGAGCACGAGGCTACTGTCGAGTCGGCCGACCACCTCCGGCGCCTGCACGGCTTCGAGGTGTCGACGGCCCCCGTCGACGCGACCGGCCTGCTCGACCTCGACGCGCTCGCCGCGCTGGTCCGGCCGGACACCGCGCTGGTCTCGGTGCTCGCGGCGAGCAACGAGATCGGGACGGTGCAGGACGTGCCGGCGATCGCGGCACTCTGCCGATCGCGGGGCGTGCCGCTGCACGTGGACGCCGTCCAGGCCGCCGGCTGGCTGGACGTCGCGGGCTGGGGCGCCGACGCGGTCTCGGTCTCGGGGCACAAGCTCGGGGCGCCGAAGGGCGTGGGGGCGCTGCTGCTGCGCAGCCGGCTCCCGTTCGAGCCCCTGCTGCACGGCGGCGGCCAGGAGCGGGAGCGGCGCTCGGGCACCGAGAACGTGGCCTTCGCGGTCGCGCTCGGCACCGCGGTGCGCCTGCTCGATCCGGACCGCGCGGCGCGGGTCGGAGCGGTCCGCGACGCGTTCGCCGAGCGGGTCGCGGCCCTGGCTCCCCGGGCCGTGCCGCTGGGCTCCGCGGCGCACCGGCTCCCCTCGATAGCCGCGTACGCCGTCCCCGGGCGCAGCGGCGAGTCGACGCTCCTCGAGCTGGAGGAGCGCGGCGTCGTCGTCTCGAGCGGCTCGGCGTGCGCCGCCGGGCGCGACGAGCCCTCGCCCGCGCTGCTGGCCCTCGGCCTCGATTCCGACGTCGCCCGGACCGCCGTGCGGTTCAGCTTCGGCGAGGGCGCCACGCTCGAGGAGGCCGAGGCCGCGTCCTCCGCGCTCGCCGCGGTCCTCGCCTGAGACCTCTCGCAGCGGATCCCCGTCGATCGGGAATGTCCAGGGAGTGCGCCGCTGTTCTCCCTCCGTACCCCGCATCCGCGCCCGCGAGTCGAGCCGTCGATGCGCCCCTCACACCGATCCCCCTCACGACCGGAGAACACCTGTGACCGAGCGCAGCACCCTGCCCGCCGCGCGGCCCGCCGCACCCGCCGCCGCCACTACCCTCGAGCCGCGCAGCCGCCTGGTCATCAGCCTCCTGCTGGTGTCGGCGTTCGTCGTGATCCTCAACGAGACGATCATGAGCGTGGCACTGCCCGACCTCATGCGCGACTTCGACGTCGAGGCGCACGTGGGCCAGTGGCTCTCGACCGCCTTCATGCTCACGATGGCCGTCGTCATCCCGATCACGGGCTACCTGATCCAGCGGCTGCACACCCGCACGCTCTTCGCCGCCGCGATGATCCTCTTCAGCCTCGGCACCCTCACCGCCGCGCTCGCCCCGACCTTCGCGGTCCTCCTGGCGGCCCGCGTGGTGCAGGCCGGCGGCACGGCCATCATGATGCCGCTGCTGATGACGACCGTGATGACGCTGGTGCCCCCGGCGATCCGCGGCCGGATGATGGGCAACATCTCGATCGTCATCTCGGTGGCTCCGGCCGTCGGACCGACGATCTCGGGCGTCATCCTCAACTTCCTCGGCTGGCGCTGGATGTTCTGGATCGTGCTGCCGATCGCGATCGGCGCGCTGCTCCTGGGCCTGCGCAAGGTCGAGAACGTCACCGAGCCCCGCTCCATCCCGATCGACTCGCTCTCGGTCGTCCTCTCGGTCTTCGGCTTCGGCGGCCTCGTCTACGGCCTGTCGAGCCTCGGCGAGGGCGGAGCCGCGGTCGTCGCGCCGTGGATCCCGTTCGTCGTCGCGGGTCTCGGCCTCGCGGGCTTCATCGCGCGCCAGCTGCTGCTGCAGCGCACCGACCGGGCCCTGCTGGACCTCCGGACCTTCTCCTCCGCGAACTTCACCATCGTCATCGCGATGATGGCGGTCAGCATGTCGGCGCTCTTCGGCACCCTGATCCTGCTGCCCCTCTACACGCAGAACGTGCTGGGCCTCACTCCGCTGGAGACCGGGCTGCTCCTGCTCCCCGGCGGCCTGCTGATGGGCCTGCTCGCGCCGTTCGTCGGCCGCGGCTACGACCGCTTCGGCCCGCGCGTGCTGCTCGTGCCCGGCTCGATCGTCGTCGCCGGCGCGCTGTGGGGGTACACCCTGCTCGCGGCGGACTCGTCGCCCTGGTTCGTCCTCTCGCTGCACGTCACCCTCAGCCTGGGCCTCGCCTTCGTCTTCACGCCGCTGTTCACCGCCGGCCTCGGCTCGGTGCGCCCCTCGCTCTACTCGCACGGCAGCGCGATCATCGGCACCGTGCAGCAGCTGGGCGGCGCGGCGGGCACGGCGCTGTTCGTCACCGTCCTCTCGATCCGGTCGGCGGAGCTCGCGCAGGGCGGAGCCGACGAGGTCGCCTCCTACGCCGGGGGCATCCACTCCGCGTTCCTGTGGGGCGCGTCGATCGCGACGGTCGCGATCGTGGCCGCGTTCTTCGTCCGCCGCCCGGCGGAGTCGGACGCGCCGCTCCCGATGGCGCACTGAGCCGGGCGGGCCGACCCCGCCTGTTCACCTCCGCGTCACCCCGCCTCCCTACGGTGTCGCCCCGGCCGCCGCGCTCCCGATCGCGCGGCCGGGACGGAGACGAGACGTGACCGAGACGGCCGGCCCCCAGGACGTGCTCGACGCCGGAGCGGCCACCCCTCCTCCCCGCACGCTGGTCGACGTCCTCCGCGACACCGCGGAGCGCCACCCGGACGCCTCCGCGCTGGAGGACCCGGCCGGAGCGCTCAGCTACCGGGAGCTGCTGGCCCGCACGGTGCAGCTCGCGGGCGAGCTCACCACCGCAGGGGTCCGACGCGGCGACCGCGTCGGGATCCGCATGCCCAGCGGCTCCCGCGAGCTCTACCTCGCGATCCTGGCCGTCCTCGCCGCGGGAGCCGCGTACGTCCCGGTGGACGCGGACGACCCCGAGGAGCGGGCGCGCCTCGTCTTCGGCGAGGCCGCCGTCCGCGGCGTGATCACCGGCTCCGGCCGCTTCGAGCGCACCGGCGCCGACGAGCCGGCCGCCCGCCTGTTCACCGCGAGCGCGCCGCACCCGAGCACGGCGTCGATCCCGCTGCTGCAGCCGCCCTCGCTCGAGGACGACGCCTGGATCATCTTCACCTCCGGCTCCACCGGAACCCCCAAGGGAGTGGCGGTCAGCCACCGCTCCGCCGCCGCCTTCGTCGACGCCGAGGCGCGCCTGTTCCTCCAGGCGGAGCCGCTCGGCCCCGGGGACCGGGTGCTGGCCGGTCTCTCGGTCGCGTTCGACGCGTCCTGCGAGGAGATGTGGCTCGCCTGGCGGCACGGCGCCTGCCTCGTCCCCGCTCCCCGCTCGCTGGTCCGCAGCGGCATGGACCTCGGCCCCTGGCTGACCACGCACGGCATCACCGTGGTCTCGACCGTGCCGACCCTCGCGGCGCTCTGGCCCGCGGAGTCGCTCGAGAACGTCCGCCTGCTGATCTTCGGCGGCGAGGCGTGCCCGCCGGAGCTCGGCGAGCGCCTGGCCGTCGAGGGCCGCGAGGTCTGGAACACCTACGGGCCGACCGAGGCCACCGTCGTCGCCTGCGCCGCGCCCCTCGGCGGGCCTCCCCCGGTGCGCATCGGGCTGCCGCTGGACGGCTGGCGGCTCGCCGTCGTGGACGCGGACGGGCAGCGGATCGGCGAGGGCGAGGTCGGCGAGCTGGTCATCGGCGGGGTCGGGCTCGCGCGCTACCTCGACCCGGTCAAGGACGCCGAGAAGTACGCGCCGGCACCGCTCCTGGGCTGGGAGCGGGCCTACCGCTCCGGCGACCTGGTGCGCTTCGAGAGCGCCGGCCTGATCTTCCAGGGGCGCGCGGACGACCAGGTGAAGCTCGGCGGTCGGCGGATCGAGCTCGGCGAGGTCGAGGCGGCGCTGCAGGCGCTCCCCGGAGTCTCGGGGGCGGCGGCCGCGGTCCGCACCACGGCGGCCGGCAACCAGGTCCTCGTCGGCTACCTGGCCCTCGCCGGCGGCCGGGAGCTCGACCGCGACGCGGCGCTCGCCCGCCTGCGTGAGGCGCTGCCCGCATCCCTCGTGCCGCTGCTGGCCGTGGTCGAGGAGCTGCCGACCCGCGTCTCCGGCAAGGTCGACCGCGCCGCACTCCCCTGGCCGCTCGCCGTGGGCACGACCGAGGACGCCTCCCTCGACCCCGAGGAGGCGTGGCTCGCCGCCCTCTGGCGCGACGTGCTCGGCGTGCCGGTCGACGAGCGGGCGAACTTCTTCGACCTCGGCGGCGGCTCCCTCGCCGCCGCCCAGCTGGTCGCGCGGATCCGCGAGCGCGACCCCGAGTTCACGGTCGCCGACGTCTACGCCCACCCGCGTCTCGCGGCGATGGCCGCCGAGATCCAGAGCCGCTCGACCGGCACTGCGGAGGTGTCCGCTCACCGCATCGCGCCGGTCCCCCTCAGGATGCGCGTGCTGCAGACCCTCCTCGGCGCACCGCTGCTCGTGCTCGGCAGCGCCCGCTGGGTCACTGCGATCCTCACCGCCACCGCGGTGCTCGACCTGGTGCCGGGGTTCGGCTGGCTGCCCACCGCTCCGCTCGCCGCGCTGATCCCCGCGTTCGCGCTCTTCCTCACGCCGTTCGGGCGGATGGGGCTCACCGTCCTCGCCGCGCGCACCCTGCTGCGCGGGATCCGAGCCGGAGACCACCCGCGCGGCGGGAGCGTGCACCTCCGGCTCTGGCTGGCGGAGCAGATCGCGTTCCAGCTCAAGGCCGTGAGCCTCGCGGGCGCGCCCTGGGTCGCCTATTACGCCCGCGCGCTCGGCGCCCGCATCGCCGACGACGTCGACCTGCACTCCCTCCCTCCGCTGACCGGGATGCTCACGCTCGGGCGCGGCGCCGCGATCGAGCCCGAGGTCGACCTCTCCGGCTACTGGATCGACGGCGACGTCCTGCGCGTCGGTGCCGTCCGGGTCGGCGCCGGCAGCACGGTGGGCGCGCGCAGCACGCTCCTCCCCGGCGCCCGGATCGGCAAGCACGCGCAGATCGAGCCGGGATCGGCCGTCTTCGGGCGGGTGCCGGCCGGGCAGCGCTGGGGAGGATCCCCCGCCCAGCGGCTCGGCAGGGCGAACGCCGGGTTCCCCTCGGAGCGCCCGGCGCGCCGCCCGGGCTGGGTCTGGGCGTACGGAGCGTCCGCGGTCGGCCTCGCGGCGGTCCCGGTCCTCGCCCTCGCGGCCGGGCTCGCCGTCGTGGCCGCCGCCGTGCGCGGCTCGGCCGGCCTCGGCGCCGCGCTCGGGCCCGCTCTCGCCGCCCTCGTGCCCGCCGTCGCCGTCTCCGGAGTCGTCCTCGCCGCCCTCGTCGTCGTCCTGGTGCGCCTGCTCGGCCGGGGCGTCGAGCCGGGCACCCACCCTGTGCGCGGTCGGATCGGCTGGCAGGTCTGGTCGACGGAGCGGCTGCTCGACTCCGCGCGGGTCCTGCTCTTCCCGCTCTACTCGGGCCTGTTCACCCCGGTCTGGCTGCGGCTCCTCGGCGCGAAGGTCGGACGCGACGTCGAGGCCTCGACGGTGCTGCTCCTGCCCGCGATGACGACCATCCGCGACGGCGCGTTCCTCGCCGACGACACGCTCGTCGCCTCCTACGCGCTCGGCGGCGGCTGGATGCGGCTCGCCCGCGCCGAGATCGGCGAGCGCGCGTTCCTCGGCAACTCCGGCATGGCCGCGCCCGGCCACACCGTGCCCGCCGGCGGACTCGTCGCCGTCCTCTCCTCCGCGCCCCGCAAGTCGAAGGCGGGCTCGTCGTGGCTGGGCTCACCGCCCGTGCGGCTGCGGCGCACCGTCGTCGAGGCGGAGTCGGCGCGCACCTTCCGCCCGGCCCGCCGACTCCGCGCGGCCCGCATCGCGTGGGAACTCGGCCGCTTCGTCCCGGTGGTCGTCTCGGTCGCGATCGGCCTCGGCGTGGTAGCCGGACTGCTCGCGCTGATCCAGACGCTCGGGGCGGTGCTCGCCGCGCTCGTGGGAGGCGTCGTGCTGCTGGCCGCCGGGGCGGTCGCCGCAGCCGTCTCCACCGCCGCGAAGTGGATCCTGATCCAGCGGGTCGAGCCGAGCGAGCAGCCGCTGTGGTCCTCGTTCGTCTGGCGGAGCGAGCTGGCCGACGCCTTCACCGAGATGGTCGCCGCGCCCTGGTTCGCCCACGCCGCCGCGGGCACTCCGGCGCTGGTCTGGTGGCTGCGGAGCCTCGGCGCCCGGATCGGACGCGGCGTCTGGTGCGAGAGCTACTGGCTCCCCGAGGCCGATCTGATCTCGCTCGGCGACGGAGCGACCGTGAACCGGGGCTGCGTCGTGCAGACGCACCTGTTCCATGATCGAATCATGAGCATGGATCTCGTGAGCCTCGACGCCGGCGCCACCCTGGGCCCGCACAGCGTGATCCTCCCCGCCGCGCGGATCGCCGAGCACGGCACGGTCGGCCCGGCCTCGCTCGTCATGCGGGGGGAGCTCGTGCCCGCGGGCAGCCGCTGGAGCGGCAACCCGATCGGCCCGTGGCGCGAGGTGCGCGTCGCCGACTACCACGCGCCCGTCGCGTGAGCCCCGCGCTGACCGGGCTCGAGACCGCCGGCGACCCCTACGTCCCCGGTATCGGGAACACCGGCTACCGCGTCGAGGCCTACGACCTCGACCTCGACTACCGCGTCGCCTCCAACCGCCTGGCCGGCCGGGCCGTGCTGCGGATCGTCGCGCTGCAGCCGCTCCGGCGGTTCTCCCTCGACCTCTCCCGGCTCCGCGTGTCCCGCGTCCGGATCGACGGACGCCGCGCCCGCCACGAGCAGGCGCCGCACAAGCTGCGGGTGTCCCCCGCCGAGCCGCTGGCCGCCGGCGAGAGCGTCGACGTCGAGATCGAGTACAGCGGCCACCCCGCCCCCCGCGCCAGCCACTGGGGCGAGCTCGGCTGGGAGGAGCTGGAGGACGGGGTGCTCGTCGCCTCGCAGCCCTCCGGCTCCTCCACCTGGTTCCCCTGCAACGACGACGTCGCCGAGAAGGCTCCGTACCGCCTGCGCGTCACCGCCGAGGAGGGCTACGCCGTGCTCGCGAACGGGGTGCTCGTCGACTCGAGCGCCCGCTCCGGCCGCCGCACCTGGCTCTACGAGCAGCGCGAGCCCAGCGCCGCTTACCTCGCCTCGGTGCAGATCGGCCGCTACGCGATCGAGGAGCGCGTGCTCGCCGGCGTCGCGGTGACCCTCGCCAGCCCCGCCGCCCTGGCCGCTCGGGTCGCGCACGACTTCGCTCCGCTCGAGCGCATGCTCGCCCTGTTCACGCGGCTGTTCGGGCCCTACCCCTTCGCCCGCTACTGCGTCGTCGTCACGGCGGACGAGCTGGAGATCCCGCTCGAGGCGCAGGCGATGGCGGTGTTCGGCGCCAACCACGCCGACGGCCGCGGCGGCTCGGAGCGCCTCATCGCGCACGAGCTCGCGCACCAGTGGTTCGGCAACAGCGTGGGCATCGCCCGGTGGCGCCACATCTGGCTCAACGAGGGGTTCGCCTGCTACGCGGAGTGGCTGTGGTCGGAGGAGTCGGGCCGCGCCACCGCCGACGCCTGCGCCCGCCGCCACCACGCGGTGCTGCGGGCTGCGGCGCAGGATCTCGTGCTCGCCGATCCGGGGCCGGTCGCGCTCTTCGACGACCGCGTCTACAAGCGCGGCGCGCTCACCCTGCACGCGCTGCGGCTCACCGTCGGCGACGGGCCCTTCCTCCGGCTGCTGCGGGAGTGGACGTCCCGCTACGCCTCCGCCGCCGTCACCGACGAGGAGTTCCGCGAGCTCTGCACCGAGGTCCTCGGCGAGGGCGTGGACGACCTGCTCGACGCCTGGCTCCTCGACGAGGAGCTGCCGCCGCTACCGTCCCGGCGCTGACACCAGCGAGTCCGCGAGCGCGTCGCCGTGCTCGCGCCGCCAGCCGATGATGGGCCCGGCGCCCGCGTCCCCCATCGGCCCGAGGGCGACGCTGACCCGCAGCGCGGGGTCCAGCTGCGGCTCGGCCAGCCGGAAGCGGACGCCGTCGATCCGCGCCTCCGCCGCGTGGTGCGACTCGTGCACGTGCACCCGGCGCGGGTCGAGCTCGAGCCCGCGACCGTCCGCCTTCAGTGCGGCCTCGATCCGGGTCCAGTGCAGGACGGGGTCGGCGGGGCGCATCCCGCCCGTGGCGAAGGGCGCCCCGGCGATGCGCGTGATCCGCTCCCCGCGCTCGGGCGTGCCCAGCGTCGGCTCCACATCGACGCCGACCGCACCGGCGCTGCTCGCCGCGACCACGACGGCGCCCGCGCAGTGCGCGATGCTCACCGACAGCAGCTCGAGCGCGCTCCCGCGTCCCTCCAGCCGCGGCCGGCCGTGCGCGCCCCCGCAGCGCGGGCAGCACGCGACGACCCGGACCTCCGACGCGCGCGTCCCCGTGAGCTCGGCCGCGAGCATCCGCAGGAGCACCCGCCCGAAGACGAAGCGCTCGGCCGCCGACGCGGCGACCGTGCCGGCGTAGCGCTCGCGCTCCTCGTCGCTCAGCAGCGGCAGCAGCCGCTCGGCGTCCAGCGTCTGCTCGTCGAGCGCCAGCCAGCGCAGGTGCACCCCCGGCAGCTCCGCGCCGATCCCCGACTCCCCCATGTCCGTCCCCCCGATCAGCTCGTCGCGGCGTGCTCGCCGCGCTCGTACACGTCCGCGGCCGATCCGACGATCAGCGGGTCCGGACCCAGCGGGCCCACGACCTCCTCGTCGCGTCCGTCGTAGTCGTAGAGGCTCAGGACGTAGCGCATGGCCTCGAGCCGGGCGCGCTTCTTGTCGTTGCTCTTCACGATGGTCCAGGGAGCGTCGGCGGTGTCGGTCGCCGCCATCATCGCCTCCTTGGCCGCGGTGTAGTCGCCCCACTTGTCGAGCGAGGCGAGGTCCATCGGCGAGAGCTTCCACTGGCGCACGGGGTCGATCATGCGGATCGTGAACCGGGTGCGCTGCTCCTCCGCCGAGACCGAGAACCACAGCTTCACCAGGTCGATGCCGTCGCCGACGAGCATCCGCTCGAACAGCGGCGTCTGGCGGATGAACTCGTCGTACTGCGCCGGCGTGCAGAAGCCCATCACGCGCTCCACGCCGGCCCGGTTGTACCAGGAGCGGTCGAAGAGGACGATCTCGCCGGCGGCCGGCAGGTGCGAGACGTAGCGCTGGAAGTACCACTGACCGGCCTCGCGCTCGGTCGGCTTCTCGAGTGCGACCACGCGGGCTCCGCGCGGGTTGAGGTGCTCGGTGAAGCGCTTGATGGTGCCGCCCTTGCCCGCGGCGTCGCGCCCCTCGAAGACGACCACGAGCCGGCGCCCGTGCTTCTTGATCCAGTTCTGCAGCTTCAGCAGCTCGATCTGGAGGAGGCGCTTGCCCGCCTCGTACTCCTCGCGCGACATCCGCTCGTCGTAGGGGTAGCCCTCGCGCCAGGTGTCGATCTGCGTGCCGTCGCGGCGCAGGAGCACGGGATCGTCGTCGTCCTCGTCCAGCACGACGAGGTCCCGCGCGTCGGCGGGCGTGAGCGTGCGGAGCAGCTCGGGAGTGGGACGGAGGGCGTCATCGGCGGTGTCGGGCACGGAGGGACGCTAGTGCGGCCGTGCAACGCTCCGGTGAACGGCGGGTATCCCCGCGTCTGCGGGGAGGACGGTCGGACGGGCTGCCGCGCCGATCGCGGTCCCGGCCGCCGGATGCGCAGGCTGATCACGGCGGCTGTACGCAGCCGAGGCTGCAGTGCTCGATCCGGGGCGTTCCCGCGAGGATCGACCGGCTCCGCCTCGTCTCGGGACGGCGTCAGCCGGTGAACGCCGCAGGAGGCAGGTCGGTCTCGCCGTCCTCGACCGCGTCGAGCAGCCGGTCGACCACGTCCTGCGGCGCCAGACCCGCGCCGAAGCGGGGCGCGTCTCCCGCGAGCGGGTGCCGGGACAGCTCGGTCTCGGTGTGGCCGGGACGCGCGTCGAGCAGGAGGACGCCCGCCCGCTTGTACTCGCGGGCCGAGGCCTTCACGAAGGAGTGCAGTGCCGCCTTCGAGGCGGAGTACGCGGCGAGTCCCGCGGTCGGAGCCTCCGCCACCACGCCGCTGATGGTCAGCGCGAACGGCTCGCGCCCCTCGCCCGCCGACGCGACGAGCGACGGCAGCGCGGCGGTCAGCACCCGGATCGGCGCCAGCGCGTTCACCTCGACGAGCTCCTCCAGAACGGCCGGATCGAGCTCGGCGGAGGGCCCGAAGGCCACGACGCCCGCGGCCACGACGACGCCGTCGAGGCGCCCGTGCCGCTCGAGCACCTCGGCGACCACGCGCCGGGGCTCGTCCTCCCCGCGCAGGTCGGCGACCAGGGGTGCCTCGCCGAGCGCCGCGGAGTCGCGCCCCGAGCGCACCGCTACGGCACCGCGCGCCTCCAGCGAATCGGCCAGGAGGCGGCCGAGGCCGCCCGAGGCTCCGAGGACGAGGACGACGGCACCGTCGAGACGAGTCATGTGGCGAGCCTAGACGGGTGCGCTGTCGCGGATCGGCACTACCGTCCGAGCGACCGGCCCCCTACCGTGAGGCCCATGACACGACTGCAGAGCCGTGCCGTGCTGCACCGCCTGCTCGAGGTCCTCGAGGATCCCGCCCCCGTCACCATCGGCCACGCGCGTCACGTCCGGATGCTCGTCCGCGAGGCTCTGGAGTGGATCGCCGGCCCTCGGGCGCACGAGTCCGGTGCGTGGAGCGGCCCCGCTTCGGGAGAGCTCGCGGCCGCGCTCGCCCCCGAGGATCCCGCCGCCACGGACCCGGGTCTCTGACGCTCCCGCCCTCCTCGTAGACTCGTTCGCCGGAGGAACGGGGTGTCGATGGACGAGGGTGCGCCGGCGGGCTGGTACCGCGACGAGGCCGATGCGGCCGAGATGCGCTGGTGGGACGGCAGGCGGTTCACCGGAGCGCGCCGCTCCGCGCAGGACAGTGACGCGGTGGTGCGGGACGCACCCGTCACCTCCGCCACGGAGCGCGTCGTCTACCGCCTCCCGAACGCCGACGGCGCCCCGAGCGTCGACGCCCTCGCCGAGGCCGAGCGGATCGAGGAGATCGCCGATCTGATCGGCCGCACGCTCGAGCAGGGCGAGATCGACGAGCGGACCCTCGAGGTCGACCTGATCCCCGAGCCCGACCACCCCACCGGCCTCGACGCCGTCTCGGTCCGGGCCGGCGGCCGCGTCCTCGGCTACCTGCCGAACGCCTCCGCCCACCGGGCCGCTCTCGACCGGGTCGTGGCGAGCGGAGCCGTCCCGGTCACGACCGCGCGCCTCCGGGTCGAGCGCGGCGAGGAGGGCCTGCGGGCCGTCCTCCGCGTCGCCCTCGTCGCCCCCGAGCTGCTCGTGCCGCTCAACGGTCCGCCCGTCGAGCGCCACTCGATCCTCCCCTGGTCGCGGGGCCTGCCGGTCCTGCGCGAGGACGAGCACTTCGCCCGCCTCTCGACGGTCGTCCCGGCGAGCGGCCGCGGCCTGCTGCTGGTGACCCTGCACCCGGCCGGCGACCTCGTCGAGCTCCGTCTCGACGGCGAGCGGGTGGGCGAGCTCTCCCCGACCCTCTCGGCGGATTTCGCCCCGACCCTCCGCCACCTCGCGAGCCTCGGCCTCACCGCCGCCGCCTACGCCTCCCTCCGCGGATCCCCGCTGAAGGTCGAGCTCACACTGCAGGCCGCGAAGGCCGCGGAGCTGCCCGCCGAGTGGGTCGACGGCCGTCCGGTCACTCTCCCCCGACTCCTCCCGCCGGCCCGGACCTACTCCGTCCCGCCCGCGTACACGGCGCCGCTGCGTCCCACTCCCCGCAGCTCGGAGGCGGTCTCCCGCTCGCTCCGCCGGACCGTCGCCTGGGTGGTCGTCGGCGTCTGCACCCTCGTCGGGCTGTCGAGCTGGCTGATCGGGGACGTGCTGAACTGACGGGGCGGGGCGGACGTCCGGGGATGTGACCGGTTTCGTGTCGGACTCCCGGGGTCGGCGATCCCGCACCTCCGCGCAGAAGCGCCCGGCTCGCGGATCCGGGGATCCGAGCGAACCGGGCGCCTCGAGCCGAGCGCGGCCGTCCTACACGTTGAAGCGGAACTCCACGACGTCGCCGTCCTGCATCACGTAGTCCTTGCCCTCGATGCGGGCCTTGCCCTTCGCGCGGGCCTCGGCGATCGAGCCGGTCTCGACGAGGTCGTCGAACGAGATGATCTCGGCCTTGATGAAGCCCTTCTGGAAGTCGGTGTGGATGACACCGGCGGCCTGGGGCGCGGTCCAGCCCTTCCCGATGGTCCAGGCGCGCGTCTCCTTCGGGCCGGCCGTGAGATACGTCTGGAGGCCCAGGGTGTCGAAGCCGATGGTCGCGAGCTGGTTGAGGCCCGACTCCGTCTGGCCGGTCGACTCGAGCATCTCGGCGGCGTCGGCCTCGTCGAGGTCGATCAGCTCGGACTCGATCTTCGCGTCGAGGAAGATCGCCTTCGCCGGCGCGACCAGGGCCGCGAGCTCGGCCTTCCGGGCGTCGTCGGTCAGCACGGCCTCGTCGACGTTGAAGACGTAGATGAACGGCTTGGCGGTCAGCAGGCCCAGCTCGCGGATCGGCTCCAGATCGATCGAGGAGGCCGACAGCGGCTTGCCCTGGTCGAGGAACTCGCGCGCCTTCTTCGCGGTCTCGACCACGATCGGCTCGATCTTCCTGCCCTTGAGCTCCTTCTCGTAGCGGGCCTCGGCCTTCTCGAGGGTCTGGAGATCGGCGAGGACCAGCTCGGTGTTGATCGTCTCCATGTCGCTGGCGGCGTCGACCTTGCCGTCGACGTGGACGACGTCTGAGTCCTCGAAGCCGCGGATGACCTGCGCGATCGCGTCGGCCTCGCGGATGTTCGCGAGGAACTTGTTGCCCAGGCCCTCGCCCTCGGACGCGCCGCGCACGATGCCGGCGATGTCGACGAAGGAGACGGGCGCCGGGAGGATGCGCTCGGAGCCGAAGATCCCGGCGAGCACCTCGAGGCGGGAGTCGGGCAGGTTCACCACACCCACGTTCGGCTCGATCGTCGCGAACGGGTAGTTCGCCGCGAGCACCGTGTTCTTGGTCAGTGCGTTGAAGAGCGTCGACTTGCCGACGTTGGGGAGACCGACGATTGCGATAGTGAGAGCCACGGGCATCCATCCTACGGCGTGGCGGCGGAAGGGCCGGGCGGGCGGGCGCGGAGGAACGGGAGGCGCCCGGCCCGCGGCCGGCGGGTGCTCCCGGCCGCTCGGGGCGACGCGCGCGCGACGCTCCCGGCGGCGTCGTAGGTGCGTGAGAGGCTGGAGCGTGCCCATCGACTTCACCGCCATTGACTTCGAGACCGCCAACTCGCACGGAGCCTCCGCCTGCTCCGTCGGGCTCGTGAAGGTCCGCGACGGCCGCGTCGTCGACCGCGCCGGCTGGCTCATCCGCCCGCCGTTGGGGTACGACGACTTCCTCGAGTGGAACACGCGGATCCACGGCATCCGCAAGCACGACGTGCACGCCGCCGCCTCCTGGGTCGACCAGTTCGCCGACCTGGCGGCCTTCGCCGGCGAGGACGTGTTCGTCGCGCACAACGCCGGCTTCGACATGGGCGTCATCCGCGCAGCCTGCGCGGCGACCTCCCTCGAGCACCCCGAGTACGACTACCTCTGCTCGCTGCAGCTCGCCCGCAAGACGTACGAGCTCGACTCCTACCGCCTCCCCGTCGTCGCCATGGCCGCGGGCTTCGAGGACTTCCGCCACCACGACGCGTCGGCCGACGCCGAGGCGTGCGCCGCGATCGTCGTGCACGCGGCCCGGCGGCACGGCGCCGCGAGCATGGCCGAGCTCGGCGAGCTGGCCGGCGTCTCCGTGAAGCGCCTGCGCCCGAAGACCCCCGTCGCCGCCTGACGTCCGTCATGCCGAGCCGGCTCGAGACGATCGGCTCAGCCGCGGGGGTCGCCGAACCAGGTGCTGAAGATGCGCCAGAAGTTCCGGTTCCCGTAGGCCGAGCAGTCGTCGCCCTCGCCGTAGAGGTTCGCGAGCGCCGCCGCGTTCGGCTGGTACGGCGTGTAGTAGTAGAGACCCGCCGTGGCCGCGTTGGCGATCGTCACCGGGGCGGTACCGCAGGACTCGTCCGGGGAGTAGCGGACGTCGCCGGCCGCGCCGACCGGGTACCAGTCGAAGCTCGAGTCCGGATTCCGGTAGCGCTGGAACTGCCACGCCGCTCCGTACACCTGCGCCGCGAAGCCGTAGGAGTCCGTGTCGCAGTCGGCGGTGTCCGGGCAGCCGTAGCCCGTGGCACTGCGGAACTGCCGCTCGCTCGGCTCCGGATCGGTCACGAGCGACTGCTCCTTCTGCAGCAGCACCAGGAGGACGGCCGGATTCACGCCGCACGCGCCGGCGACCGAGGTGATGATCTCCGCGGCCGGGACGTCGCGTCCGGCGGGCAGCGCATCGCACTGCTCGTCGGCCGTGATCGCCGCGATGTCCTCGGCGTAGTCGCGCAGGCACGGCACCGGCCCGCCAGCGCAGTCGGGGACGCGGGCGTCGAGGAACGCCTGCACCGTGAGCGGTCCGAGCGCGTCGCCGGCGAAGAAGACCTCGTCGGAGATCAGGTCGCCCGGGTCGAAGTCGGCTGCGACGGGGCCCGGCTGGAGGAAGGTCCACAGCCGGACGGTCTGCGGCTCGGACGGCACCGCGGCGAGGCGCGTGCCGTCGACGGAGCCTCCCAGCAGGAGTGCCACCAGCGCCGCGACGACGACGACCGCACCGCCCCGCCGGCGTCGGAGGCCGGTCGGGGACGGTGCGGTCGGGGTCATCCCTCCACGCTAGTGGCGGGGTCGCGGGCGATCAGCCGCAGGGGGTGAGCCGCGCGACGTCCTCCGAGAGGGTGGTGGGACCGCCGAGGAGGACGACCCGCTGAGCTCCCGACTTCGCGATGTCGGTCAAAACGGCGCGGGGCACGCAGTTCGTCGGCACGGCGAACAGCGGGCTGTTCGAGTAGCCCGCCGCCGTGGCTCCGGCGAGGGCGTCGGGGAAGTTCTCGCCCGTCGCCAGGAACACGGTCTCGGCCCTCGAGAAGGCGGCCCGGTTCAGCTGCTCCGAGGTGTCGTAGCGGTCGACTCCGCCGATGCGGGTGATCGTCGGCACCGGAAGCGAGTTCTTGATCCCCTCGCTCACCGACAGGGGGCTGCCCGCGATGGTGAGGTTCTGCACCTTGAGCTTCGAGAGGATGCCCTTCGTCACGGCGTCGGCCGTGCTGCCGGTGCCGTTCACGAGGACGACGGGTGCGTCGACGGAGCCGGCCGCGGCGCTCGCGCCGAGCGCGTCGGGGAACTTCTCGCCCGTGGCGAGCCAGGCGCGCGACGAGCCGCTCGGGAACGCGCTCTGGATGATGAGCCTGGACGTGTCGTAGCGGTCCTTCCCTCCGATGCGGTCCACCGTCGGCGAGTAGGACCTCAGCTGGTTCAGCAGGCCGTCGCCGACGCTCAGTGGGGAGCCGACCACGACGATCCTCGCCGGCTTGAGCCGGCTGAGCTCGTCGCGAACGGGCTGCGACATCGAGTCGCGGTCGACCAGGAGCAGCGGACCCTTCTGCTTGGCCGCGACCGGGGCGGCGCTCAGCGCGTCGGGGAAGTTCGCGCCGGTCGCGATGTAGACGACGGGGACGTTCGGGCCGAAGACGGCCTTCGAGATCGCGACGGCGGTGCCCTGGCGGTCGGTGCCGGCCAGACGCAAGACGTCGATCCCGGCCGACGTGCTCACGGACGAGCAGCCGAGATCCTTCCGGCCGGGGCCCCGGGAGTCGCCCGTGCCGACCCAGCGGTTCCAGTCGACGGAGTCGGCGGAGACGCAGACCTGGTAGGTGCCGGGTGCCGAGACGGGCGTGGTGGCGCCGAAGCCGTGGGCGCGGCCGGCGACGGAGTACTCGCCCGGGATGTCGCCGCGGTCGCCGTTCGCGGTCTGCGTGCGGACCGTGCGGGTGCCGTCGGGGCCGGTCACCGTGACCGTCGTGGTCAGCGCGGCCTGCTGCGTCGTCGGGTCGACGGCCCAGCCGGACACGCTCAGCGTGCTGCCCGAGATGCGCGGGGTGTCGACGCGTCCCGCGGGGGCGATCCCGGCGTTGGCCAGGGTGCCGTTCGGGTTCCAGTCGCTGAAGAGGTACCAGAAGTTGATGTTGCCGTAGGTCGCGCAGGCCGCGTTGCCGGAGTTCGTGAGGGCGAAGTCGTTGGGCTGGTACGGCGTGTAGTAGTACAGATCGGCCGTGGCCTGGTTGCGGATGGTGACCGGCGAGGAGCCGCACGCGGTGCTCGGGTAGTAGGCGACGTTCGGCGTCGTGCCCGGAGCGTAGGTGGTGAAGTTCGAGCCGGAGCCGGGCGGGTTGGCGTAGCGCTTGAACTGGCGGGCCGCGCTGTAGACCTGCGTGAAGAAGCCCGCCGAGCCGGGGTCGCACGCCGCGGTGTCCGGGCAGTTGTAGCCGGTCGCCTTGGCGTAGTCCTCGGGGCTCGGCGTCGTGTCGGTGACGAGGCTCCGCTCCTTCTGCACGAGCACGACCAGGGCGAGCGGGTTGATGCCGCACGCCAGGCCGACGCGCGTGAAGATCGAGGCCGACGACTCGCTGCCGGAGCCCTGGTAGGCGCCGCACATCGCGTCCGCCGCCTTGGACGGCGTCGCCTGCGAGAAGTTCTTGAGGCAGGGGGCGGTGCCGGCGGTGGAGCACCGGCTGCCCTTCTCGTTCAGGAGCGACTGCACCTGACCGGTGCTCAGCGCGTCGCCGTCGAAGAACTGGGCGTCGCTGACGATGAAGCCGGCGCGGAAGCTCTTCGTCTCCTCGGCGCTGTACTGCGTCGACTGGTCCGGGACGCCGAGGTCGGCGCGGTCGAGGGACGCGTCGAGAGCGCCGGTCTCGACCGAGACGGTCGACGGCGCGTCCTCGGCGGCGGAGGCGGAGGTGATCGGGACGAGGGCGGTGCCGAGCCCGACGGCGAGAGCGAGCGCGGCCGTGAGCAGGCGCGATGAGCGGTGGTGATTCCCCATGATCGCGAAGTCTACGAGGCGGTCGCAGGGCGTCCTGGCCCTCGTTCGGTGGTCGTGGCGCGTCGATCGCTCGATGTCGGAGGTGCGTGGTGTCATCGGCGGCATGGATCTCTCCTTCGTCCTCGGCCTGGTGGTCGGCGCGCTCCTCGCGGGAGTCGTGGCCGTCCTCCTCGCCCGCTCCCGCACGCCCGACGCCGCCCTCGCCCTCGACCTCGCGACGGCCCGCGCCCGCGCGGAGGGCCTGGAGGAGCGGCACGAGGCCGTCGTCGAGCAGCACCGCGAGCACCTCGGCTCCGCCCGCGACCAGATCCGCGAGCTCCAGGAGCAGCTGCGCGTCGTCGCCGAGCGCGAGCGGCACGACGCGCGCATCCTGCAGACCCTCTCCCCCGTCGCCGAGAGCCTGCGCGGCATGCAGGAGGCGGTCGGCCGGCTCGAGCGCGAGCGTGCCGCCCAGTTCGGGGCGATCACCGAGCAGCTCGAGGGGCAGCGGGCGGCGGGCGAGCAGCTGCGCTCGACGACCGAGACCCTCGCGTCCGCGCTCCGCTCCACCACGAGCCGCGGCGCCTGGGGCGAGACGCAGCTGCGGAACGTCGTCGAGGCCGCCGGGCTCACCCAGCGGGTCGACTTCGACGTGCAGTTCGGCCTCGAGGGCGAGGCGGGCCGCGGCCGCGCCGACATGGTGGTCCGCCTGCCCGGCGGCAAGGCGATCGCGGTGGACGCCAAGGTGCCGTTCGACGCGTACCTGGAGGCGAGCGCGATCCCCGCGGGCGCCGGCGGCGAGGAGGAGGCGCGGCGCGCGGGGCTCCTGCGGGCGCACGTCTGCGCCCTCCGCGGCCACGTGGACGCGCTGGCCGCCCGCTCCTACTGGACCGGTCTCCCGGCGAGCCCCGAGTTCGTCATCGCGTTCGTGCCGAGCGAGCCGCTGCTCGCGAGCGCGCTCGACGCCGACCCGAGCCTGCTCGAGTACGCGTTCCGCAAGCGCGTCGCCCTCGCCTCCCCCGTGACCCTGTGGTCGGTGCTGAAGACCGTCGCCTACACCTGGCAGCAGGACGTGCTCACCGACGACGCCAAGCGCCTGCTCGACCTCGGCAAGACGCTCTACGCCCGTCTCGGCACCCTCGCCGACCACGCCGAGGGCCTGCGCCGCTCGCTCGAGAAGACGGTCGACTCCTACAACGCCTTCGCCGGCTCGCTCGAGAGCCGCGTGCTGGTCACCGCGCGCCAGTTCGACTCCCTCGACGAGTCGCGCGTCATCGCCCCGGTCGGAGGAGTCGCCTCCTCACCGCGCCGCCTCACCGCCGTCGAGCTGCTCGCCGCGGAGGACGGGTCCGAGCGGAGCGCGTAGGATCCCGGGTCCCCGCTGAGCGAGCACCGGGCGCGCAGGCCGCGCGCGAGCGGCGCCGTCCATCCGGCTCGACACCCGGACGACCGCAGCTCGCGACGGCGCTCCGCCTCCGCGGCTCGGCGGAGGAGCGCCCGCGAGGCGTCTCGAGAGCCGCCGCGGCCCCGCCCGCTCGCCTCGGTGACCGAGGCCGGTGTCCTTCCGCGTCCTGCACGCCAAGACGCCGCCGCACTCGACGAGTGCGCCGTCAGCGGTGCGGCGCCTCGGCAGCAGTGCGGCGTCTCTGAGAGAGCGTGACGGCCTAGACCCACTTCTCCGCGAGGTGCTGGGCGGTCACGCGGCGGATGGTGCCCGAGCGGGAGCGCAGCACGATGGACTCCGTCGTGATGACGTGGCCCTCCTTGCGCACGCCCTTCACGAGTCCGCCGTTCGTCACTCCGGTCGCGACGAAGTAGGTGTTGTCGCTGCGGACGAGGTCGTTGGCGTGGAGCACGCGGTCGAGGTCGTGCCCGGCGTCGATGGCACGCTGGCGCTCGTCGTCGTCCTTCGGGCGGAGGATGCCCTGGATCACCCCGCCGAGCGCGCGGATGGCGCAGGCCGTGATGATGCCCTCGGGCGTGCCTCCGGTGCCGACGCACATGTCGAGTCGGGAGTCGTGGCGAGCGGCGTTGATGCCGCCCGCGACGTCGCCGTCGAGCAGGAGGCGCGTGCCGGCTCCGGCCGCGCGGATGTCCTCGATCAGCTGAGCGTGGCGCGGGCGGTCCAGCACCGCAATGCGCATCTCCTCGACGGGCTTGCGCTTGGCGCGGGCCAGGGCGCGGATGTTCTCGCCGATCGGGCGCTGGATGTCGATGATCCCGACGCCCTCGGGCCCGGTGACGATCTTCTCCATGTAGAACACGGCGGAGGGGTCGAACATCGCGCCGCGGTCGGCGACGGCGATCATCGAGAGCGCGTTCTGGCGCCCGGCCGCGGTCAGCGAGGTGCCGTCGATCGGGTCGACGGCGATGTCGGCGGCGGGCCCCGAGCCGTTGCCGACGTGCTCGCCGTTGAAGAGCATGGGCGCGTTGTCCTTCTCGCCCTCGCCGATCACGACGACTCCGTCGAAGTTCACGGTCCCGAGGAAGGTGCGCATGGCGTCGACCGCTGCGCCGTCGGCGGCGTTCTTGTCGCCCTTGCCGATGAAGGGCACGGCGCGGATCGCGGCGGCCTCGGTGGCGCGGACGAGCTCCATGCCGAGGTTGCGGTCGGGGTGGAGGTAGAGCGAGTCGTTGTCGATCACAGAGCGGAGTCCTTCGTCGTCGAGTTCGTGCACGTCGTCGCAGGACCCGCGGAGCGGATCCCCATCCCTGCCCGAAGCCTAGTCCAGGGCCCTCCACGGGCGGAGGGACCGCGGAGGGGCGCCTCGCTAGACTCGTCCGCGACGCGGGCCTCGCCCGACCCCCCTTCGTTCATCCGTCAAAGGAGATGCCATGCCCGTCGCTACCCCGGACCAGTACGCAGAGATGCTCGACAAGGCGAAGGCGGGCGGCTTCGCCTACCCGGCGTTCAACGTCTCGTCGTCGCAGACGATCAACGCGGTCCTCCAGGGCCTCACCGAGGCGGGCTCGGACGGCATCATCCAGGTCACCACCGGAGGCGCGGACTACTTCGCCGGCCACACCGTGAAGAATCGCGCGGCCGGCGCGATCGCCTTCGCGAGGTTCGCGACCGAGGTCGCCAAGAACTACCCGGTCACGGTCGCGCTCCACACCGACCACTGCCCGCAGAATGCGCTCGAGGGCTTCGTCTACCCGCTGATCGCCGCCTCCGAGGAGGAGGTCAAGGCCGGTCGCGAGCCGCTCTTCCAGTCGCACATGTGGGACGGCTCCGCGATCCCGCTCGACGAGAACCTCGCCATCGCGAAGGAGATCCTCCCGCGCGTCAAGAACATCAACGCCATCCTCGAGGTCGAGATCGGCGTCGTCGGCGGCGAGGAGGACGGCGTCTCGCACGACATCAACGAGCACCTCTACACCACGCTCGACGACGCGATCGCGACCGTCGAGGCCCTCGGCTTCGGCGAGCAGGGCCGCTACATGGCCGCCCTCACCTTCGGCAACGTCCACGGCGTCTACAAGCCGGGCAACGTCCGCCTGCGCCCGGAGCTGCTCCGCGAGATCCAGGACGGCCTGCAGGCGAAGTACGGCACCGGCGCGCTCCCCCTCGACCTCGTCTTCCACGGCGGCTCGGGCTCGACCGACGAGGAGATCGCCGAGGCGGTCCGCAACGGCGTCGTCAAGATGAACATCGACACCGACACGCAGTACGCGTTCAGCCGCTCCGTCGCGGACACCGTGCTGAAGAACTACGACGGCTTCCTCAAGGTCGACGGCGAGGTCGGCAACAAGAAGGTCTACGACCCGCGCTCGTGGGGCAAGATCGCCGAGACCGCGATGGCCGCGCGCGTCGCCGAGGCGACCCGTCAGCTCGGCTCGGCCGGGAACTCCGGGAAGTAGGGCACCGCTCCGTGACGAACGCACACGATCAGCCGGGCGACAGGCGTCCGGAGCCGCAGTACGGCGAGTACGCGCCGCCCGGCTGGTCGTGGCAGCCGCCGGAGGACGCCGTGGTCGTCCCCGACCCGAGGGGGTCGGAGACCGATCCGAGGCCCGCGACCGCTCCGGCCGCGAAGCCCGTCGCGCATCCCGTCGACCGCCTGCTCACGATCGTGCTGCTCGCGCTCGGCGTGTTCTTCGCCGTGCCGACGCTGCTCGATCCCTCGAGCTTCGCGACGACCCTCCAGGAGCTCTACCGCTCCCAGGGCATCGGCACCTACGCGTCGCCGGAGCTCGCACGGATCCTCGGTGTCGTGGTGGCGCTCGCGCAGTCGCTGATCGTCGCCTTCGCGGTGTGGATCTCGATCCGGCGGCTCCGCGCCGGCAAGCGCGCCGTGCTCGTCCCGATCCTCGGGATCGCGGCGACCGTGCTGCTCTCCCTGATCGTCGCGGCGATCGCCATCCTGGGCGACCCGACGTTCGCGGAGTACGTCACGCGCATGTCGGGCTCGCAGGGCGGCGCGGGCACCGACGTCTAGCGTCGATCCCCGTTCCACCGCACACGGAAGAGGCCGCCGCTCCCGAGGGAGGGCGGCCTCTTCCGTGTCAGGGCCGGAACGCTCTAGGCGCCCGCTCCCGCGCTGATGCGTCCACCGACGCCGCGGGCGTCGCGCTTGCCGGCGACGTCCTTGCGCAGCTCCTTGGGGAGCGAGAACATCAGGTCCTCCTCCGCGGTCTTGACCTCCTCGACATCGCCGTACCCGGCGGCGGCGAGGTCGTCGAGGACCTCCTGGACGAGCACCTCGGGCACTGAGGCGCCGCTGGTGACGCCGACGGTGCGGATGCCCTCGAGCCACTCCTGCTTGATCTCGCTGGCGTAGTCGACCCGGTAGGCGGCCTTCGCGCCGTACTCGAGGGCGACCTCGACGAGGCGCACGGAGTTGGAGGAGTTCGCGGAGCCGACGACGATGACCAGCTCGGCGCCCGCGGCGACCTTCTTGATCGCGACCTGGCGGTTCTGCGTGGCGTAGCAGATGTCGTCGCTCGGCGGGTCCTGCAGGTTGGGGAAGCGCTCGCGGAGACGGCGCACCGTCTCCATCGTCTCGTCGACCGAGAGCGTCGTCTGCGAGAGCCAGACGACCTTGTCCGGGTCCTTCACGACGATGTTCGGCACGTCGTCGGGGCTGCCGACGAGGGTGACGTGATCGGGAGCCTCGCCCGCGGTGCCCTCGACCTCTTCGTGGCCCTCGTGGCCGATGAGGAGGATCTCGAAGTCGTCGCGCGCGAAGCGGACGGCCTCGCGGTGCACCTTCGTCACCAGGGGGCAGGTCGCGTCGATCGCCTGGAGACCGCGGTCGGCCGCGCCCTGGACGACGGCCGGTGAGACGCCGTGCGCGCTGAAGACGATGTGCGATCCCTCGGGCACCTCGTCGACCTCGTCGACGAAGATGGCGCCCTGGCTCTCGAGCGTAGAGACGACGTGCACGTTGTGCACGATCTGCTTGCGCACGTAGACCGGGGCGCCGTAGTGCTCGATGGCCTTCTCGACGGCGACGACCGCGCGGTCGACTCCGGCGCAGTAGCCGCGGGGCGCGGCGAGGAGGACGCGCTTGCGGCCCTCGACGGGGACGTCGCGCAGACGCCCTGTGGCGCGGGGCATGCGCGGCATGGGCAGGCTGATCGGGACTTGGCTCACCCCCTGATTCTACGTGGTGCATCCTGTGCCCGGGCCGTCCCGGTGTCGGACCCGTCCCGTACCGTTGTCGTCGCGGGAGGGCACTCCCGTTCCCCCCGTCCCTCCGAGCAGAGGCAGCGATGACCGACGCCCCACCCACCGCCGACGCACCCTGGCCGGTCGGCCTGCTCGCCAGCAAGATCAAGGGCTGGATCGAGCGCCTCGGCACCGCGTGGGTCGAGGGCGAGATCACCCAGTGGGGCGCGTCCGGCGGCAACGTCTACGGGAAGCTGAAGGACCTGTCCGGAGACGCGACGGTCGGCTTCACCGTCTGGTCGTCGGTGCGGAGCCGCCTCCCGGCCGACCTCAAGCAGGGCGATCGGGTCATCGCGCTGGTGAAGCCCAACTACTGGGTCAAGGGCGGCACGCTCTCGATGCAGGTCTTCGAGATGCGCCACGTCGGCCTGGGCGATCTGCTCGAGAAGCTCGAGCGGCTCCGCCGGCAGCTCGCGTCGGAGGGGCTGTTCGACGCCTCCCGCAAGAAGCCGCTGCCGTTCCTCCCGCACGGCGTGGGCCTCATCACCGGCAAGGACTCGGACGCCGAGAAGGACGTGCTGCGGAACGCGCAGCTGCGCTGGCCGGCGGTGCGCTTCCGGGTGGTCCACTCGGCCGTGCAGGGCGACCGGACGGTCCCGGAGGTGCTCTCGGCCCTGCGGACCCTTGAGGCCGACGACAGTATCGACGTGATCGTGATCGCCCGCGGAGGCGGCGACTTCCAGAACCTGCTCGGCTTCAGCGACGAGGCGCTCGTGCGCGCCGTCGCCGCCTGCTCCACTCCGGTCGTCAGCGCGATCGGCCACGAGGCCGACCGCCCGCTGCTCGACGACGTCGCCGACCTGCGCGCCTCCACTCCCACCGACGCCGCGAAGAGGGTCGTGCCCGACGTCTCCGACGAGCTGCTGCGCGTGCAGCAGGCCCGGCTGCGGATGACCGGCCGCGTGAGCGGGCTCGTCTCGCATGAGATCGACCGGCTCTCGCAGCTGCGCTCGCGGCCGGTGCTCGCCCAGCCGCACGTGCTGGTCGACCGGCACTCCGAGGAGCTGACCCGCTGGGTCGCGCGCGGCGCCGAGCTGGTGGACCGCCGCCTCGAGCGCGCGCACCTCGAGGTCGAGCGCCTGCACGGCCACCTGCGCGCCCTCTCCCCCCAGCACACCCTCGACCGCGGCTACGCGATCGTCCAGAACGCGGCCGGGCACGTCGTCCGGGCGCCCGGTGACGCGCCGGCCGGCGGCGCACTCGTCCTCACGCTCGCGGAGGGGGCCGTCGGCGCCCGCTCCGAGGGGCCCACCGGCGATCCCGCCGGCCGGTCCTGAGCCCGCCGCGCCACCCGTCCCCCTCAGCCCCGATCGATAGGATCAGACCCATGCCCGACTCCCCCGACGCCCCGGCGACCGACTCCGACGTCTCGGGATTCTCCTACGAGCAGGCGCGCGACGAGCTCGTCCGCGTCGTCTCCGAGCTCGAGCAGGGCAGCTCCACCCTCGAGCGCTCGCTCGCCCTGTGGGAGCGCGGCGAGGCCCTCGCCGCCCGCTGCGAGGAGTGGCTGATCGGAGCACGCGCCCGGCTGGACGCGGCCCGCTCCGGAGGGGCGGCCGCCGGATGAGCCGCGCGAAGCCCGCGCGGGTCGTCGCCGAGCTCGGGCGCCCGGAGACGGCGGCCGAGACGGCCGCACGCAAGGCCGAGAACTCCCGGCTCTACCGTCAGCGCAAGACGGTCAACAACCTCGTCTTCTCGCTGCTCGCGACCGTCGGCGCCGTAGCGCTCATCGTCCTGCTCGTCCCCCGCGGCGACACCGTGGAGCTCTCCTCGGTCGACGTCCCCCGCGTCGCCGCGCAGGTCCAGCTGGGCGAGGAGCAGACGCTCGCCGTGCCCTCCCTGCCCGAGGGCTGGAAGGCCAATGCGGCCGAGCTCCGCCGCGAGAACGGCACCGACTACTGGTACGTCGGCCTGATCACCCCGAAGGCGGGCTACGTCGGCCTGAGCCAGGGGCTCGACGCGGACGCGGCCTGGGTCGCGACGCAGCTCGACCGCCGGGCGGCGACCGGCGTCGAGACGATCGACGGCCGCGACTGGACCGTCTACGACCACCGCGACTCCGGCGACGACACCGGCAACACGCCCTACGCACTCGAGACGACGGAGGGCTCCAGCACCTACCTCGTCTACGGCACGGCCCCGACGGACGAGATCCGCCTGGTCGTCGACGCCATCACCCCGCAGATCGGCCAGGAGGAGTCCCGATGAGCCTCGGAACCAGCAGCACCGTCCCCCGCGAGTCCCGCCCGCCGGCGTGGGTCTGGAAGGAGATGCTCCGCGGCAACCAGCGCTTCGTCGCCGGCGAGCCCCGCCACCCCCGCCAGGACGTCGAGCGCCGCGCCGAGCTCGCCGCCGCTCAGGCCCCGCTCGCCGCGCTCTTCGGCTGCAGCGACTCCCGCCTCGCGGCCGAGATCATCTTCGACCTGGGGCTCGGCGACCTCTTCGTCGTCCGCAACGCCGGCCAGGTGATCGCCGACTCCATCATCGGCTCGCTGGAGTACGGCGTCGCCGTTCTCGGCGTGAAGGTGCTGCTCGTGCTCGGCCACGACGAGTGCGGAGCGGTCCGGGCAGCGATCCAGTCGCAGGCGCCCGGCGCCGAGCGGCTCCCCCCGCACATCGAGCACCTGATCGAGCCGATCATCCCCGCGGTGCGCCGCCTCGTGGGTGCTCAGCCGGACGGCCGCGTGCTCGTCGACCCGTCGGCGACCGACGCGCTGGCCGTCGGCCGCGAGCACCTGCGCGACACGGTCGCCGAGCTGCTCCAGCGCTCCCCGCTGATCGCCGACGCTGTCGCGACCGGGCGGCTCGCCCTCGTCGGCGCCAACTACCGGCTCTCGGACGGCACCGTGATGTCCGATGTCGTGCTCGGCATCGATCCGCCCGAGCTCAGCCCCTACGTCTCCGAGCTGGAGCGCGACTCCGGCTCGGCCTCCTCCGCCGCCGCTCCGAGCGCGGTGGGATCGGATCCCGCGTGAGCGGCTCCGGACAGCACAGCACCAACCGATCAGACAAGGACGAACACAGCGTGGTGGATCACTCCCCGACCGACGACTCCGGCGACTTCCGCATCGAGCACGACACGATGGGCGAGGTGCGGGTCCCCCGCGACGCCCTCTACGCCGCGCAGACCCAGCGGGCGGTCGAGAACTTCCCGATCTCCGGTGCGGGCCTCGAGCCTGCCCAGATCGCGGCCCTCGCCCGCATCAAGAAGGCGGCGGCGCTGGCCAACGCCGAGCTGGGCGTGCTCGACGCCGACATCGCCACGGCGATCGCCGACGCGGCCGACCTCGTCGTCGAGGGCGGCTACGACGCGCACTTCCCGATCGACGTCTACCAGACCGGCTCGGGCACGTCCTCGAACATGAACATGAACGAGGTGCTGGGCTCGCTGGCGACCACGGCCCTCGGCCGCACCGTGCACCCGAACGACCACGTCAACGCCTCGCAGTCCTCCAACGACGTGTTCCCCACCTCGGTCCACGTCGCCGTCACCGGCGCGCTCATCGAGTCGCTGATCCCCTCGCTCGAGCAGCTCGCCGAGTCGCTCGAGGTCAAGGCGGAGCAGTGGGCCGAGGTCGTCAAGGCCGGCCGCACCCACCTGATGGACGCCACCCCGGTCACGCTCGGCCAGGAGTTCGGCGGCTACGCCGCGCAGATCCGCCTCGGCATCGAGCGCGTGCAGTCGGCGCTCCCCCGCGTCGCCGAGGTCCCGCTCGGCGGCACCGCGGTCGGCACCGGGATCAACACCCCCGCCGGATTCCCGCAGAAGGTCATCGCGCGCCTCGCGGAGGAGACGGGCCTGCCCGTCACCGAGGCCCGCAACCACTTCGAGGCCCAGGGCGCGCGGGACTCGCTGGTCGAGGCCTCCGGAGCGCTGCGCGTGCTCGCGGTGAGCCTGACCAAGATCAACAACGACCTCCGCTGGATGGGCTCCGGCCCCAACACCGGCCTCGGAGAGCTGCGGATCCCCGACCTCCAGCCCGGATCCTCGATCATGCCCGGCAAGGTGAACCCGGTGATCCCGGAGGCCGTCCTCATGGTCTGCGCGCGCGTGATCGGCAACGACGCCACCATCGCCTGGGCCGGCGCCTCGGGTGCCTTCGAGCTCAACGTCGCGATCCCCGTCATGGGGACGGCGCTGCTGGAGTCGATCCGCCTGCTCGCGAACTCCGCCGTGCTGCTCGCCGACAAGACCGTCGACGGCCTCGAGGCCGACGTCGAGCACGCCCGCGCCCTCGCCGAGTCCTCCCCCTCGATCGTCACGCCGCTCAACAAGGTGATCGGCTACGAGGCCGCCGCCAAGGTCGCGAAGAACTCGGTCGCCAAGGGGATCACCGTCCGCGAGTCGGTCGTGGACCTCGGCTTCGTCGAGCGCGGCGAGGTGACGGAGGAGCAGCTCGACAGCGCCCTCGACGTCATGTCGATGACCCACCCCGGCTGAGCCCGGGCCTCCGACGGCCCGTCCCTGCGCTCGGCGCGGAGGCGGGCCGTCAGAGCACCAGCCAGAACCCCGTGAGCAGGAACGGTCCGAACGCGACCCGTCCGCGGACGCGCAGCACGAGCACCCACAGCCCTGCCACCGCGAAGCCGACAGCGGGCGCGGCGACGACCTGCTCGGGTCCGAGAGCCGCGAGCGGCGGTGCGAGGGCCGCCTGGAGCTTCACGTCGCCGAAGCCCAGCCCGCCCGCCGCACGCAGCACGCCCAGGCACAGCACCGTCGCGAGGACGGCGAGAAGCGTCCCCGCCGTGGGCGCGAGGACGGCTCCGACCACCAGCAGCGGGAGCGTGACCGCGTTCGGGAGCCGGTGCCCGCGCACGTCCGCCAGCACCAACGGCACGCTCGCGAGCGCCACCGGGACGAGGCCGGGCGCCCGACCGAGGTGCGGGGCCCCGATCAGGAGGAGCACCAGGGCGCCGAGGAGCAGGGCGGCCCGGTCGAGCAGAGATCCGCGGAGCATCCGCCGAGACTAGGGGACGACGCCCTCGGGGCGTCGGAGTTCTCCACAGGGCGGCCCGCCGGCGTGCTCGGGCGGCGGCGGGTCCCATCCCGGCCTCAGTCGTGCGGCGGCAGCGGTCCCAGCAGGAGCGACGCCCAGGCGCCGTGCGCCGACGCGTCGTCGGAGGGGTGGAACTGCCCGGCGAGCACGTCTCGGTAGAGGCGGCCGAGCTCCGACCTGCGCTGGTACGCCGACCCGCCCGCGATCCGGACGGCGCTCTCGACCACGCGGAGCGCTCCCTCCGTGGTGCGGATCTTCACCCCCACCAGCGACGGGAACCAGCGCGCGCCCCGGTCGACGAGCGCGTCCACGTCGGCCGCCGCCGAGCGCAGGGGCGCCTCGAGCCCGTCGAGCAGCATCCCGGTCTCAGCCACCCGGTGCCGCACCTCGGGGTCCTCCGCCAGTGGCCACCCTCCCGCCCGGAGGGAGGTCCGTCGGCGCACGGAGGCGACGGCGAGGTCGAGCGCGCGCTGCGCGACACCGAGGTAGACCGAGGAGATCAGCAGCTCGAAGGCCGCGAAGACGGCGAAGACGAAGGGGTCGGCGGTCGGTCCGACGGGCAGCGAGCGGATCATCCGCTCGGCCGGGACGTCGACGCCGTCGAGCACCGTCGTGCGGCTCTGGGTCGCCCGCATGCCGAGTGTGTCCCAGTCGTCGCGGACCTCGAGCCCGGCGACCGGAGACTCCGGGCTCTCACGGTGCACGAAGCCGTGCACGAGCCGTGGCTCCGACCCGCTGTCGTCGCGGCCGAACACGCCGAGCCGCGTCCAGGCGGGCGCGAGGGAGGTGAAGACCTTCGTTCCGGTGAAGCGGTAGCCGCCGTCCCCGAGCGGCTCCGCCCGCGTCAGTGAGTCCGAGAGCACCAGGTCGTTGCCCGCCTCGCTGTTGCCGAAGGCGAAGACGTGACCCGCCGCGGCGTCGACGAGGACCGAGCGGAGGGAGTCGTCGCCCCGCTCGAGCAGGAGTCGCGCGATCCCGGTCCAGACCAGGTGCATGTTGACGGCGAGCGCGGTCGCGGGCGCGGCCGTCGCGAGGCGCGTCTGCTCGGCTGCCGCCTGCTCCAGGCCGAGGCCGGCACCGCCGAGCTCCTCGGGGACGAGCAGCGCCAGGTACCCGATCGAGCGCAGCTCCTCCAGGTCGTCCGCGCAGAACGCGTTGCGCTCGTCGTAGTCGGCCGCGCGGGTGCGGAAGCGCTCGAGGAGCGCATCGTCGAGGATGCTCACCCGTCCACGCTACGCCCCGGTGCCCTGCAGGGACGCGCCCGGCCAGGGGATCCTCGGATCCCACGGGCCGGACGCACGGCGAGCCCGTCAGGCGAGCTCGTTCGACTCCAGCATCTCGGTGACCAGAGCGGCGATCGCCGAGCGCTCGGAGCGGGTCAGCGTGACGTGCGCGAACAGCGGGTGGCCCTTCAGCGTCTCGATCACGGAGGCGACCCCGTCGTGCCGGCCGACCCGGAGGTTGTCGCGCTGCGCCACGTCGTGGGTCAGCACCACCCGGGAGTTCTGCCCGACCCGCGAGAGCACCGTGAGCAGGACGTTCCGCTCCAGCGACTGCGCCTCGTCGACGATCACGAACGCGTCGTGCAGCGAGCGCCCGCGGATGTGCGTGAGCGGCAGTACCTCGAGCATCCCGCGCTCGATCACCTCGTCGAGCACGTTCTGCGACACCAGCGCCCCGAGCGTGTCGAAGACCGCCTGCGCCCAGGGGTTCATCTTCTCGGCCGCGTCGCCGGGCAGGAAGCCGAGGTCCTGGCCGCCCACCGCGTAGAGCGGCCGGAAGACCATGATCTTCTTGTGCTGGCGCTTCTCCAGCACCGCCTCCAGGCCCGCGCAGAGCGCCAGCGCCGACTTGCCGGTGCCGGCCCGGCCGCCGAGCGAGACGATGCCGACCTCCGGGTCGAGCAGCAGGTCGATCGCGAGCCGCTGCTCCGCCGACCGCCCGTGCAGGCCGAACACGTCCTTGTCGCCGCGGACCAGCGTGATCTGCCGCTTGCCGGTGACCCTCGCGAGAGCGGAGCCGCGGTCGGAGTGGACGACGAGCCCGGTGTTGACCGGGATGTCGGCCACGACGTCCGTGAAGAGCCGCTCGCGGTCGTAGAGCTCGCTCATCGCGTCGCCGCCGAGCGTCACGTCGTCCATGCCGGTCCAACCGGACTCGGGGGCCTGCTCGGCCAGGTACTCCTCCGCAGCGAGGCCGATGGAGGCGGCCTTCACGCGCATCGGCATGTCCTTGGACACGACGGTGACCACGGCGCCCTCGCTCTGCAGGTTGAGCGCGACGGCGAGGATCCTCGCGTCGTTGTCGCCCATCTGGAGCCCGCTCGGCAGCACCGACATGTTCGAGTGGTTGAGCTCGACGCGGAGCGTGCCGCCGCGGCCGACGGCGATGGGGAAGTCGAGGCGCTCGTGCTGCACGCGCAGCTCGTCGAGGCGGCGCAGGGCCTGCCGGGCGAAGTAGCCGATCTCGGGATCGTTGCGCTTGCCCTCGAGCTCGCTGATGACGACGATCGGCAGCACGACGGCGTGCTCCGCGAACCGGAACATCGAGGACGGATCCGACAGCAGCACCGAGGTGTCCAGGACGTAGGTGCGGAGGAGCTGATCGGCCGGATCCGAGGAGCCGTGCTGGACACGGCGGTGGACGCCGCCCTGCGTCCCGGTCTGCGGATCCATGCCCTGGGGAACTGTCACGACGACTCTCCACACTCCGGGGGCCGGAGCCCCCGGCTCATGTCCTCGAGCCGGTCTCATCGGTGCGTGTCGTGCACCGCGCAGTGTCCCTTCGGCGTCTGCGCGATGTCGAGCCGTACTTCTGTGGCCGTCTCGACCAGGCGCTGTACCTGATGACTCGAACCTAACCCGGCGAATGACATCCGTGTGCTTCTCACCGCTACGAATGTGTAACCAGTGTGTGAACGCGCGGAATCCGGCCTAGTAGTCGATGCTCGTGGCCGACGAGATCAGGGCGGCGCGGAGCAGCGCGAGGGTCGCGTCGGTGGTGCCGGCGTGCGCGCTGAAGCGGACGGTGCTCGGACGCAGGCGCGCGGTGACGCCGTGCGCGGCGAGGGAGGCCGCCAGCGGGGCCAGTTCCTCCGGCTCCGGCTCGACGACCACGATGCCGGCGCGCTCGTGCTCGCCGCGGGAGCCCACGACCGCCAGTCCGAACTCGTCCGCGAGGTCGACGATCGCGCTGACCCGCTCCGCCACGAGCGCGGCGATCGTCGACTGCCCGACCGCGGCGACCTCCTCCAGCGCCGACGCGAGCCGGGCCTGGGCGATCGGGTCCGGGTTGCTGATGCTGAAGGCGCGGGCGTCGCCGCGCGGCGGAGCCACCTCGTCCCACGGCTCCGCCTGCTCCGATCCCGTCCAGCCGGAGAGCACCGGGGTCAGCCGCGACAGCGCCCGCTCGCTGAGCGCGAGGAAGCCCGTCCCCCAGCCGGCGCGGAGCCACTTCTGGCCGCCGGTGACGACCACGTCCGCCAGCTCGTAGGGCGCGTCGACGACGCCGAAGCCCTGGATCGCGTCGAGGACGAGCATCCGGTCGCCGATCACGTCCCGGATCGCCGCGACGTCCGCGAGGTAGCCCGTCCGGGAGTCGACCAGGCTCACCGCGACGGTCGTCACGTCGTCCGTGAGCTGCTCGCGGACCGCCTCCGGCGTCACCCGTCCCTGCTCGGTCCGCAGCCAGCGGGGCTCCACCGAGCCGAGAGCCTGCGCCGAACGCACCGCCGCGAACGGCAGGCTCGGGAACTCCGCGGCCGACAGCAGCACCGCGCCCGAGGCGCCGAACAGCGCGTGCAGGAGGCCGGTCGAGGTGTTGGGCTGGAAGACGACGCGGTCGCTGGGGACGCGCACGAGCGCCGCCGCCGCCTCCCGGACGCGCTCGTCCTGCCGGAACAGCTCGTCGAGGGTGCCGGTGCGCGCGCGCACCAGCAGCTCGACGGCCGCCTCCTGCTCGGCGGCGACGGTCGCCGAGAGCGGGCCCACCCGGCCGAAGTCGAGGTACCCGGTCTCCTCGCCGAAGCCGGCGAGGTAGTCCTCGGTCGTGGTGGAGGTGGCCTCGTTCGAGCTCATGCCGGCCCTTCCGGTCGGTGGTGCGGCAGGAGCCGCGAGGTCAGCTGCCGAAGCGGCGGTGCCGTCCGGCGTAGTCGCGGAGCGCGCGGAGGAAGTCGACCTCGCGGATGTCGGGGCCGAGCGCCTCCATGAAGTAGAACTCGCTGTGCGCGCTCTGCCAGAGCATGAAGTCGGAGAGGCGCTGCTCCCCCGAGGTGCGGATGACCAGATCGGGGTCGGGCTGCCCGCTGGTGTACAGGTGCTCGCCGATGAGCTCCGGGGTCAGCAGGCCCGCGACGTCCTCGATGGAGGAGCCGCGCTTGCCGTGCTCCTCCAGGATGCTCCGCACGGCCTGGGCGATCTCGTGCCGCCCGCCGTAGCCGACCGCGAGGTTGACGTGCAGGCCCGTGTGGGAGGCGGTGCGCGCCTCCGCCGTGTCGAGCGCGGCCACGAGCGAGGGCGGGAGGCCCTCGTCGGAGCCGACGTGCTGCACGCGCCAGTCGGGCTGCTGGGAGACCTCCTCGGCGAGGTCGGCGATGATCGCGATCAGCTCGGTCAGCTCGCTGCTGTCGCGGCCGACGAGGTTGTCCTGCGAGAGCAGGTAGAGGGTGACGTGGCGCACGCCGAGCTCGTCGCACCACTGCAGGAACTCGTGCACCTTGGCGGCGCCGGCCCGGTGGCCGTGCGCGGCGGTCTCGAGGGCCCGCTGCCGCGCCCAGCGCCGGTTGCCGTCGATGATCATCGCGACGTGGTTCGGCAGGGAGTCGGGGGGAAGGCTCGAGCGGAGGCGCTTCTTGTAGACGCCGTAGAGGAGGTCCCTTCCCACAGGCAGTCTCGGCTTCGGCACAGTGACACGGTAGTCGACCCGGGGCGCTCCTCGAAGCCCGGCGGCGCTCGGCGTCGGCCCGGGACGGCGTCGTAGTCTGTCCGGCATGAGCCAGCGGCCGACGCCTCCCCCGTCCGATCCCCGCGCCCGCACCGACCGCGGCGGAGACACCGTCGGAGCGGACGGCCCGGACCTGCCCGCCCTCCCCCTCGTCGAGGACGCGATCGAGCACGACTCCTCGGCGGAGGTCCGGCCCACCTGGCGCGGCTGGATCCACGCCGGCCTCTTCCCGCTCGCGATCGTCGCCGGAGTGGTGCTGATCGTGGTCGCGGAGGGGACCGCGGCGAAGTGGGCGGCCGCGGTGTTCGCGACCACGTCGCTCCTGCTCTTCGGCAACTCCGCTCTGTACCACCGCTTCGACTGGAAGCCGCGGACGAAGATGATCCTCAAGCGGATCGACCACGCCAACATCTTCCTGCTGATCGCCGGCACCTACACGCCGCTGGCCGTGCTCGCCCTGCCGCCCGCGCAGGGCACGCTCCTGCTGGTCCTGGTCTGGGCGGGGGCGCTGCTCGGGATCGGCTTCCGCGTCTTCTGGATCGGCGCGCCGCGCTGGCTCTACGTGCCGCTCTACCTGCTGCTGGGCTGGGCGGCCGTCATGTACCTCGGTCCGCTCTTCGAGGCCAGCGCTACGATGATGGTGCTCGTCCTCGCCGGCGGGCTCTGCTACTCCGCCGGAGCCGTGATCTACGGGATCAAGAAGCCCAACCCGGTCCCGGGCGTCTTCGGCTTCCACGAGATCTTCCACGCGCTCACGGCCGTGGCGTTCCTCTGCCACTGGACGGCGGCGCTGATCGTCTCGCTCCACCCCGCCTACAACGCCTAGCGGGGCCCGGGCCCACCGCTGCGGGCCGGGCTCAGCCCTCGCTGCGCTCCGCCTCCTCGGCGTCGAGCCGCTCCTTCACCTGGGCGGTGTAGGTGGTCCGCCGCACGCGCCGGACCATGTCGAGCGCGAGAAGGACGGCGGCCAGAGCGATCACGAGCATCGTGATGAAGCCGAAGAGGCCCGGCGTGACCGTGTCCTCGTTGAACTCGGGACCCGGGGTCGGCACCGTCGTGGAGGCGAGGACGACGGCGCGCTGGGCGCCCTCGAGCAGCCCGGCGATCACGCGCGCACCTCGTCGGCGACGACGACGCCGGAGCCGTCGGGCTCCGGGGACACCGGGGCGTCCCCCGAGGGCTCGGGGTCGGGAGCGATCGGCGGGACGACCGCGGTCGGGCCCGGGGCGAGCTCGGCCAGGTCGAGACCGGCGAAGAGATCCGTCTCGGGCGTCGGCGCGTCGACCCGGCTCTCGACGAGCTGGAAGTCGTCGGTCGGCCAGGCGGCGTCGATCGCCTCGTGCGGGAGGAAGAAGAAGGCGTTGTCCGGAGCGACCTGGCTGGCGTGGGCCAGCAGGGCCGCATCGCGACGATCGTGGAAGCCGGAGATCACGACCCGCGTGGTCGCGAGGTACGGGGTGTCCTCGTTCCAGCGCTTCATCTCCTCGAAGACCGACAGGCGCGGGTCCTCCGGGTCGATCGAGCGCAGGTGCTCGGCGATCGCCCGCAGCTTCTGGCCGCTGAAGACGCGGTCGTAATACAGCTTCGAGATCGACCACGGAGCGCCCGTGCCCCGGTACTCCTCGGCGAGGCCCGCCGCGCGGTACGCCTCGACGGCGACCTGGTGGGCGCGGATGTGGTCGGGGTGCGGGTAGCCGCCGTTCTCGTCGTAGCTGATGATCACGTGCGGCCGGAACCGGCGGACCAGGCGCACGAGCGGAGCGGCGGCCGTGGCGAGCGGCAGACCCGCGAACGAGGCGGCGTCGACCTTCCCGTCCTCGGGCATGCCGGAGTCGACGAAGCCGAGCCAGGCGTGCTCGACGCCGAGCGCCTCGCGAGCGGCCGCCATCTCGTACCGGCGGAGGCCGCCGATGTCGCGCTCGGCGTGCGCGCGGGCCTCGAGGTCCTCGTTCAGCACGGAGCCGGCCTCGCCTCCGGTGCAGGAGACCACCATGACCTCGGCGCCCCGCGAGGCGTAGGCGGCCAGCGTCGCCGCGCCCTTGCTCGACTCGTCGTCAGGATGGGCGTGCACGGCGAGGAGGCGCGGAGTCTCCCGCACCTCCGAATCGACGGAGACCTCGACGGCCTGGGACACGATCGCTCGATTCCTCGGGGTTTAATGGGATCGGCGCTCCCGTCCGCGGAGGACGCGCGCCACCCGTCCAGAGTAGACGCATCACCCAGGGAGTTCCGTGGCCGCCCGCACGTCCGAGAGCGTCGAGGGAGCCGCCGCGCCCGCACTCGATCCGGACGCGGTCCGCGCCGCTGGACCCCTCGCCACCCGCTACGGCCGCACGACGCGCACCCGCCGCGGCAACCGCTGGCTCTTCGGCGGCGTCGCGCTCGCCTTCGTCGCCGTCTTCGCCGCCTGGGTCGTCTGGGCCGGACTCGACGGAGCACGCGGAGGAGTGGACGTCCAGGACACCGCGCACCAGGTCGTCGACGACCGCACCGTCACCGTCTCCTTCGACCTCACCGCGCCCGTCGGCCGCGAGGTCGCCTGCGCGGTCCAGGCCCTCAACGAGCAGTCCGCCGTGGTCGGCTGGCTGGTCGTGGAGTACCCCGCCACGACGGAGCGCTTCCGCTCCTACACGGAGACCGTCCGCACCACCGAGCTCGCGAACACAGGTTTGATCTCCTCCTGCTGGCTCCCGTAGGCTTGCCCGAAGCCCTGACGGACTCGTCGGGGCCTCGCCATTCCCACCGCCGCCTGACGCCGGCCGTCCCCACCGCCGGACGCGGACACCTCCGCACGGTGCTGCCGGGCGCCGCGAGCGCGGCCCGCAGAGCAGGAGCCCACCATGGCCGACCAGTCACAGGTGACCTGGATGACCCAGGAGTCGTACGACCGCCTCGAGGCGGAGCTCGCCGAGCTGTCCACCAACGGACGCGAGGAGATCGCCAAGCGCATCGAGGTCGCCCGCGAGGAGGGCGACCTGAAGGAGAACGGCGGCTACCACGCCGCGAAGGACGAGCAGGGCAAGATCGAGGCCCGCATCCGCCAGCTGACCTCCCTCCTCCGCGAAGCCGAGATCGGCACGCCCCCCGAGAGCCACGGAGTCGTCGAGGCCGGCACCATCATCACCGCCGAGATCGCCGGCGACGAGTCCCGCTTCCTCCTCGGCAACCGCGAGATGGCGGGCGAGAGCGACCTCGACGTCTACAGCCCCCAGAGCCCCCTCGGATCGGCGATCATGGGCCTGAACGTCGGCGACACCGCCCGCTTCACGGCACCCAACGGGCGGGAGATCGAGGTCCGCGTCGCCAACGTCGAGACCTGGTCCGGCCACTGATCGCACGTCGCGGCGCTCTCCGCGGCGTTGTCGTCGGGCGCGATACCGCCGGTATCGCTTCCTCCTCCGCCTTGCGGAGAACGCCGCGACGCACGATCAGCCCTCTCTGAACGGGAGCGGGGCGCCGGCTTCGCGGCGACAGCGTCGGGCGCGATGCCGCCAGTACCGCTTCCTCCTCCGCCTTGCGGAGAACGCCGCGACGCACGATCAGCCCTCTCCAGACGGGGGGCGCCGGCTTCGCGGCGACAGCGGAGGACGCGAGATCGCCGTGATCGCCGTGATCGGATTCTTCCCCGCTGTGCGGGGAACGCCGAGACGGACGAACGGCCTTCCCCGGACTCGGGGCGCCGGCCTCGCGACGGGATCGCGGACGCGGCGCCCTCGAGCGGTCAGTTGCGGGAGATGCGGGGGGCGTAGCCGGCGTCGGTGAGGACCTGGATGACGCGGTCGGCGTGCTCGGGGCCGCGGGTCTCGACGCTGATCTCGATCTCGACCTCGCTGATCTGCAGGCCCCGGCCGTGCCGAGTGTGCAGCACCTCGACCACGTTCGCGTTCGCCTCCGAGATGAGCTCCGCGATGCGCGACAGCTGCCCCGGACGATCCGGCAGACCGATGCTCATCTTGAGGTAGCGCTCCGACGCGGCCAGGCCCCGGCTGATCACCCGCTCCATCATCAGCGGATCGATATTGCCGCCCGACAGGATGACCGCGGTCGCTCCGGCGTCGCGGATCTTCCCCGTCAGGATCGCCGCGATGCCCACCGCGCCCGCGGGCTCCACCACGAGCTTCGCCCGCTCCAGCAGCACCAGCAGAGCCCGGGCGATGTCGTCGTCCTCGACGGTGACGACCTCGTCCACCATCTCGCGGACGATCGCGAAGTTCAGCTGCCCCGGCTTCGCCACGGCGATGCCGTCGGCGATCGTCGGAGAGATCGTGATCGCGGTCGGCTCGCCGCTCGCGAGCGAGAGCGGGTACGGCGCCGCGTTGGCCGCCTGCACGCCGATGACGCGGAGCGTGCGCCCCTCCTCGGCCGCCTTCTGCTTGGCCGCCGACGCGACCCCGGCGATGAGGCCGCCTCCGCCGATGGGCACCACGATGGTCTCGACGGCGGGGGCCTGCTCGAGGATCTCGAGGCCGACCGTCCCCTGGCCGGTGATCACGTCGGGGTGGTCGTAGGGAGGAACGAAGACCGCGCCGGTGCGCTCGGCGAACTCCGCCGCCGCCGCGAGCGCCTCGTTGAAGATGTGCCCGCTCAGCACCACGTCAGCGCCGTAGTCACGGGTGGCCGCGAGCTTGGGCAGCGCGACGCCGATCGGCATGAAGATCGTGGCCTTGATCCCCAGCTCCCGCGCCGCGTAGGCGACGCCCTGCGCGTGGTTGCCGGCCGAGGCGGCCACGACTCCGCGGGCCCGCTCCTCCGGGGTGAGCCGCGACATCCGGAACACCGCTCCACGGATCTTGTAGGAGCCGGTGCGCTGGAGGTTCTCGCACTTGAGGAACACGGGCGAGCCGAGGACCTGCGCGAGGAAGGTGCTCGTCTCCATGGGGGTGGCGGCGATGACGGGGGCGAGGACGGCGCGGGCCGCCTCGAACTCGTGGAGGGCGGGTCCGACGACGCGGCTAGTCTGCATGCTCTGCGGCAACTCTCTCGGGGGTTCGGGTCGGCGAGCGCCAGGCTCCGCTCGCGACGTACTTGACCATGACGTTGAGCGTGGCCACGACGGGCACCGCGAAGAAGGCGCCGGCGATGCCGCCGATGATCGAGCCTCCTGCCACCGCGAGCACGACGGCCAGCGGGTGGACCTTGACCGCCGACCCCATGATCAGCGGCTGGAGGATGTGGCCCTCGAGCTGCTGCACCGCGAGGACGACGATCAGCAGGAAGAGCGCGATCAGCGGTCCGTTGTAGACCAGCGCGATGAAGACGGCCAGCGCCCCGGTCACCACGGCGCCGATGACCGGCACGAAGGAGCCGAGGAAGACGAGCACGCCGATCGGGATGGCCAGCGGGACGCCGAGGAGGAAGGAGCCGAGGCCGATGCCGACCGCGTCGACGAAGGCGACCAGGATCTGCACCTTCACGAAGTTGGTCAGCGTCACCCACCCTGCGCGACCGGCGCCGTCGACGGCTCCGCGGGCGCGGCGCGGGAAGAGGCGGACGACCCAGCTCCAGATGTTCGGCCCGTCGATCAGGATGAACAGCGTCGAGAAGAGGGTGAGCAGCACGCCCGTCAGCAGGTGGCCGACGGTCGAGCCGACGCTGAGCGCGCCGCTGACCAGCATCCCCGAGTCCTGCTGCAGGGCCGTGAGGGCCTGCTGCGCGTACTGGTTGATGTCGGTCTCGGTGAGGTGGAGCGGCGACTCGAGGAGGAAGGCCTTGAAGTCGTCGTAGGACTGCACCGTCTGCCGGCTGAGGTCGTCGAAGCCGGAGTAGACCTGGGTGACGACGAGGAAGAGGAGCCCGCCGATCACCACGACGATCCCCAGCTCCGCCAGGACGACGGCGGCCCACTTGGGCCAGCGGTGGCGCTGGAGGAAGCTCGAGAACGGCACGAGCAGGGCGGCGATCACGATCGCGAGCAGGAGCGGGATGACGATCAGCCGCAGCTCGATGACGAGCAGCACCAGCACCGCGAGCGCCGCGACCACGACGAGGACGCGCCAGGCCCAGGCGCCGGCGATGCGCATCCCGTCGC